>CAYLSX010000065.1:0-11911 GCA_964386685.1 uncultured Woeseiaceae bacterium
TCAGATGCTGTGGCGTCAGCCCCCAGACGTGCACGTGATGAATACTGTTTACGGCAGGAATACGCTCGATCAGGCGCTTCTGCATACGGTCCTGATCCAGCCATTCGGGTGCGCCTTCAAGCAGGATGTGGGCGCTTCGTTTTAGCAGATGCCATGCACTACGCAGGATAAGCAAAGCGACCAGAATGGACAGGATCGGGTCGATGGGCATCCACGCCGTATAAATAATCACGATTGCCGCGACGATAGCCGCAATGGATCCCAGTAGGTCACTTGCAACGTGTAAGGCTGCGCCCTGGATGTTCATGTTTTCCTTATCGCCGCCGTGCAGGACGATAAACGCAAAAATGTTTACCAGCAGCCCGGCGCTGGCGACGGCCAGCATCATCGGGCCCATGACCTCCGGCGGAGACACAATGCGTCGCGCTGCCTCGAAAAGAATCCAGCCCACGATGACCAGCAGGCTTAGTCCGTTGACAAACGCAGCCAGTATTTGAAATCGTTGATAGCCGTAACTGCGTTTGGAATCGGCCGGCCGCGCACTGACGCGAAATGCGAGCGTAGCCAGTGCCAACGCCATGCTGTCTGTCAGCATATGGCCCGCGTCTGCCAACAAGGCCAGCGAGCCCGAAAGAATGCCGCCGATGACCTCGACGATCATGAATGTGCCGGTCAGCAGCAACGCTATCTGAAGGCGTTTTACGTTGCCTTCCGAATGTGCGTGGTCCGCGCTCATAGCGCCCGGAGAGTCCTGCCGAAATCTTCAGGCTGCGACGAAATCACGAAAGTGTCGCTTGCCGGCCAGGGCTTTCTCGTACTCATCCTTGCTGAGTATATTCTCATCAAGAACCATATCCGTCTTACACAGGGCGTCGATGAATGCGTCCAATTTCGCCTTATCGTTGCGAACTTCGCCATTCAGGTAGTTGGCGTCGACGTTGATACACACTGCACCAACAAGTCCATGGTTCTCCCGATAAATCGGAATCGTCGTGCATTTGAATTTGCGCGAACCAATATTCAGCTCGTAATTCAGTTTGTCCTGATTTTGCATTCGGCGCAATTTAAGATCGAGCACCAGATTTGTGGCGGGTGACTCGATGTCACGGCCTGTGACGTTGTTCTTGATATGGTAAAGCGCCTTGGCGGGATTCGTCAGGTTGTGAAGAAGAATTTCTATTCCCGTGTCCGGAAAACTGTCGCCGATGAGTCGCACGATGCGCTTGTAATTCTCGAGATACTGGACACTGTCATCAAGAATCCGAGCACCGTCATATTTGCGAAATAGCTTCCGATAGTTTTCCTTGTCGTCAGCTTCCAGCCGGTTTTCAATATCATTCTGCTGCCCGACCAAAATCAGCTGACGCGCGCCCAGGTTGTCGCGACGTTTTAGGAAGTAGCGAACGCCGGCAATGAATTTCTCTATGTCAAAGAACAGAACTTTATTTTCATCGAGGGCGAATGGATAAAAATCGTAATCGTCCAGATTTTTTCCTCGTTGCAATCGGCGCTCGCGATATTGACCACCGAAGTAGCCGAATATCAGCAAGACTGCCGATGCGAAAACATTGATCAGGAGTTCGGAAAACATGGTAATTCACTCCCCAGTCAGTCATTCCTGACTCAAACGATAAATCATGATGGCCGCACGCTTGATCGCCAGCGGCAACGAGTCGAGTTCCAGGCTTTCGTTTGGCGTATGGCCGCCCTCACCCAACGCGCCTAGCCCTGCCAGCGCATCGGTATAGGGCGCCACGAACGATACATCAGCGGCACCGCGCCTTGACGGGTCGAGCGTTGGCATCGCGCCGCGGCCCAGTTCTTCATTGATCTGCGAAAGCTGTTCCTGCAGGCGCTTGTTGCCATTGGTCGGTGACATCGGCGGATAACCCTCGTCGAAGGTGATCGTTGCGTCGGTATGCGGAAGGTGTCGCTCGACGATGGCACGCATTGCCGCTTGAGCTCGCTTCTGCTGCTCGACAGAGATTGTACGCAAGCCACCCTGAACGATGGTCTTGCGCGGTACCACGTTTGTCTTACCGAAAGTCATTCCTCTGTTTTGTTCGAAATCGAATTCGACCTCTGTACCACCCTGAATCGTGCCTGCGTTGAACGTAAGGTGTTCTTCGCCCCGTACCTCTTCATAGAATGCCGCGACTATTCTGGCGGCCTCGTTGATCGCTCCGGCGCCAACCTCTTCGCTAAATATCCTCGAGGAATGGGCTTGCCGGCCTGTTACTTTGAGCTCCCAACCGCTGGAGCTGCGTCTCGCGATCGTTGCCCAGTCCTTGCCGTCGTAATTCACGGCCGACTCGAAGCCGAGCGCAACATCGGCCCACTGACCGGCGTCGATCAGATCCCTGCGAGAGATTGACAGGGGCTCGCCGGGATTTTCCTCGTCACCGGTATAGAAAACGACAATTTGCGCTCCGTCGAGTGCGCCGATTTCCCTGAGCGCTTTGAGCGCATAGATTATGATGACGTCGCCCGATTTCATGTCATCGATGCCAGGCCCCTTGCCGATGTTTCCGTCGCGCGAGAAAGTCTGAAACTCGTCGGTCGATTCGAACACGGTGTCCAGGTGACCGATGAGCAGCATTTTTTTGCCACGGCTGCCATCGAGCCGGCCGACAAGATGATTACCGCGTTGAAGTTCTGCGGGTTGCTCGATCCATTCGGCATCCAGGCCGAGGCCTTCCAGCTCTGCGCGCAGTACCTCGCCAACTGCATGTATTCCCTCAGGATTCATCGTGCCACTGCCGATATTCACGAGCTCTTCGAGAAGGTCGATAGAATCCTCGGCGTGCTCGTCGATCCAGTCGACCATCGCCTGTTCTTCGACGCTTAACTCTGCGCAGGCGGCGCCTGAAATCAGTAATGCCAAGACGATTGGCAGTCTATTGAATAGTGAATGCATGTATCGGTCCTTCAGAGTGTTCTTGGCACGCGGATATTTTCCACCAGGTGCTGAACGTGTTCGGGCGGTGGCGAGGTCATGTGACTGACGGTAACTACCACGATAAAGTTTAACGCCATGCCGACGACGCCGATTCCCTCCGGCGAGATGCCGAAGAGCCACTGGTCCGCCACATTTTCGCCCCAAGGCGCACCGGCCCACTTGAGAAACAGGCCTTTGAAATATTCGATATAGCCGTAGGTAAAGAACAGCCCGGTCAGCATCCCTGCGATCGCGCCTTGTTTGTTCGCCCGCTTGTAGAAGATGCCGAGCAGGATGACCGGAAACAGGGACGCTGCAGCGAGGCCGAAGGCGAATGCAACGACCTGGGCAACCCAGCCTGGTGGATCGAAGCCCAGGTAGCCCGCAACCATGATCGCGAACGCCGCAGCGATTCGGCCCGCCATTAATTCCTTTTTCTCCGAGATATCAGGCAGGAAGATGCCTTTGATCAGGTCGTGCGACACCGCAGCGGAGATCACCAGCAACAGTCCGGCGGCCGTCGATAGTGCTGCAGCGATGCCGCCTGCTGCGACGAGCGCAATGACCCACGACGGCAGGCCGGCGATCTCGGGGTTAGCGAGCACCATGATGTCGCGATCGACGACGAGTTCGTTACCTTGCCAACCGTAGGATTCTGCGGTGTCCGCGAAGTCGGCGTTCGCGTCGTTGTAATACTGGATACGCCCGTCACCATTCTTGTCTTCAAACTGCACCAAGCCGGTTTGCTGCCAGGTGTGAAACCATTCGGGCCTGTCTTCATACGCGAGGTTGCCGTCGGCCGCGCCGACCTCGCCAGGCTGCATCGTATTGATGAGGTTGTACCTGGCCATCGCGCCTACGGCAGGCGCGGTTGTATAGAGAATCGCAATGAACAGCAATGCATAGCCAGCGGAAATACGCGCATCGCGCACCTTGGGCACGGTGAAAAACCTGACGATAACGTGCGGCAGGCCGGCAGTACCGACCATTAGCGCCAGCGTAATGCAGAAGACATCGATCCTGCTCTTCGTGCCGTTCGTGTATTGATTAAAACCCAGCGACGTGACGATGTCGTCCAGCTTGTCGAGAAGCCCGACCCCCGCGCCCGTGATTTCGCTGCCGAAAGCGAACTGTGGAATCGCGTTGCCGGTAATCTGAATCGCAATGAATACTGCCGGCACCGTGTAAGCGAAAATCAACACGCAATACTGTGCGACCTGGGTATATGTAATCCCTTTCATGCCACCCAGAACGGCATAGGTGAAGACAACCCCCATTCCGATGATGAGTCCGAGGGTTACCTCGACCTCGAGGAAACGCGAAAAAACGATTCCGACACCGCGCATTTGCCCGGCGACATAGGTGAAGGAAATAAAGATCAGGCAGATCACGGCCACAATGCGCGCCGTCTTCGAATAGTAGCGCTCGGCAATGAACTCGGGCACGGTGAACTTGCCGAACTTTCGAAGATAGGGCGCGAGAAACAGGGCCAGCAGGACATAGCCACCGGTCCAGCCCATTAAATAAACGGAGCCGTCGTAGCCGAGAAACGCGATGAGCCCGGCCATCGAGATGAACGACGCTGCACTCATCCAGTCGGCTGCCGTTGCCATGCCATTCGCGATCGGCGAGACGCCCCTCCCTGCGATGTAAAAGTCACCCGTGTTGCGCGCGCGGGACCAGATCGCGATGCCGATATACAACGCGAAGCTTGCGCCAACAACCAGGTAAGTCAGGGTCTTGAGTTCCATGGGGCCGGCCTAGTCTTCGTGCACGTCGTACTTCTGGTCGAGCTTGTTCATGCGCCAGGCATAGAAAAAGATCAACAGCACGAAGATATATATGGCGCCTTGCTGCGCGAACCAGAATCCCAACTTAAAGCCGCCGATACGAATGGCGTTGAGTTGATCGACAAGCAGGATGCCGAATCCATAAGAGCACACGAACCAGACGACGAGGCAGGCGGCGACAAGCCTCAGGTTGGCACGCCAATAGGCCGAACGGTTTTCGGGTGTCATCGGGGCCCCCACGCCTCTTATTTGTTACAGGACAATCTAACAGAGCATAATCCAATATTCACGAATCAACGCCGTGGAGTCTGTTTCATGCTAAGCGCCGAAGAACCAAATAAGAAAACTGTCGAAGTACATGGGAAGAACATGACTTATGTCGAAATGGGCGAAGGCGACCCGATCGTCTTTCAACACGGCAATCCGACGTCTTCCTATCTCTGGCGCAATGTCATGCCGCACCTCGCCGACCAGGGTCGATGCGTCGCCGTCGATCTCATCGGCATGGGCGATTCGGACAAGCTGGACGACCCGGGCCCGCAAAGTTACCGCTATGTCGAACATCGCGATTATCTGTTCGCGGCCTGGGAGGCACTCGGCGTCAATGACAGGGTCACTCTGGTCATTCACGACTGGGGTTCGGCTTTGGGTTTCGACTGGGCGCAGCAACATGAGGATGCGGTAACGGGTATCGCGTACATGGAAGCGATTACCAGGCCGGTGACCTGGGACGAGTGGCCGGAGGCGGCGCGGCAGGTGTTCCAGGGTTTTCGATCCGAGGCCGGCGAAGCGATGGTTCTGGACAAGAACATATTTGTCGAAAGAGTTTTGCCGGGTTCCGTCATTCGTGATCTGTCTGACGAGGAAATGAACGTCTATCGGCGGCCGTACCTGGAGCCGGGCGAGGATCGCCGGCCGACGCTGACCTGGCCACGACAAATTCCGATCGAAGGCGAGCCTAAGGATGTGCACGATATCGTTGCAGGCTATTCGGATTGGATCGCGAACTCGGATATCCCGAAACTCTTTATTAATGCAGAACCCGGTGCGATTCTGGTCGGACCACAGCGCGACTTCTGCAGGACCTGGAAGAACCAGCAGGAAGTCACGGTGGCGGGCAACCACTTTCTGCAGGAAGACTCCCCGCATGAAATCGGTAAGGCGATTGCCGATTGGCGACAACAAATCATCTAAGCCGCAATAGAGAATCACAAGATGGGCATATTCGGAACCGGACAGGCGATCAGGCGCGTTGAAGACCAGCGATTCCTGACGGGTACCGGACAATACACCGGGGACATTTCTCTCAAAGATCAGACGTATCTGTGTGTCTTCAGATCTCCGTTTCCTCACGGCACGATCACGCAGCTAGACGTCAACGACGCCCGAGACTGCGACGGCGTGGTCGCTGTTTTCACACATCAGGACCTGGCGGACAAGGGCGTGAGAAACATCACGGGCTATGACCTTCCAGAGGACATATTGGGCCAGGCCAGGCCCTCACCCCAACAACCGGCGCTGGCATATGAACGCGTGCGTTATGTAGGTGAGCCCGTCGCCGCCGTCGTTGCCGAGTCGCTAGCCGCGGCCCGAGATGCCGCGGAGCTCATCGATTTCGATGTCGACGAACTCGATGCCGTCGTTACGATCGCAGACGCATGCGCCAATGGCGCCGCAACAGTTCACTCCGACGTGCCGGGCAATCTGTTGGGCGTCCTCGAACACGGCGACAAAAAGGCAACCGACGCCGTATTCGATAAGGCCGACCAGGTCGTGTCGATCGATGTTGTAAACAATCGCATCGCGCCCACCGCGATGGAAGGCCGGGGCTGTGTGGTTGACATCGACACCTCAAGCGGAAAAGTAACCCTCTATCAGGGCTGCCAGGGCGTGCACATACTTAAGCGCTACATTCTCCGCTCTATGGATATCGCACCCGAGATGCTGCACGTCATTTGTCCCGATGTCGGCGGCGGCTTCGGGCTCAAGGCTTATTTACAATGCGAGACCGTCGTCGCGCTGCACGCGGCAATGACGCTCGGGCGGCCGGTCAAATGGATCGCTGACCGAACCGAGAGCTTTCTGAGCGACCTGCACGGTCGCGACCATATCAGTCATGCGGAAATGGCCCTCGATAGTGGCGGACGATTCCTCGCAATCAGAGCATCTATTGTCGGCAATGTCGGCGCGTACTCCTCGCAGTCGGGAGCGATCATCGCCTGGTTCGGCGCCAGCATGACACCTGGCTGCTACGACATCCCGACTGGCTACGCCGACGTGAAAAACGTTTTGACTAACACCGTACCGGTAGACGCCTACCGGGGCGCCGGCAGGCCAGAGGCAACCTATCTGATCGAGAGACTGGTCGACAAAGCAGCGAAGCAGCTTGGTATCGGCAGGGACGACATTCGGCGCAGGAACTTCATCGCGACAGAGCAATTTCCATACCAGACGTTTACCGGTCGGGTCTATGACTCCGGAGAGTACGAGCAACTTCTCGATGCAGCACTGGTGCGAGCGGACTGGGCCGGATTTGAAGATCGGCGCGCCCAGAGCAAGGACAGCTTACGTGGTATCGGACTGAGTTATTACGCCGAAATCTGCTCCGCGGGTGGCGCCGAAGACACGCACATTAGTTTCGAGAAGAACGGGCGCATTACCGTTCTGGTTGGGACGCAGGCGACGGGCCAGGGCCACGAAACCAGTTTCGGCCAGATGGTTGCGGCCGGCCTCGGCGTCGATCTCGCAAAAATCGACGTCATACAGGGAGACAGTCAGCGAATTCCAACCGGCCAGGGCACAGGTGGCTCGCGTTCCATGGTCATTGGCGGTTCCTCGCTCTACCGGACTGTGGACACACTCATTGAGTCCGGCCGAACGATGGCCGCAGAAATCCTTGAGGCCGCAAATACCGACATCGAATTCGATGAAGGTCTTTATCGCATTGCGGGAACGGACAGGACGGCGTCGCTTGAGCAAGTCGCCGCTGCATCTTTCGATGATACGCGCCGACCCGACAGTATCGAGCCCGGCCTTTCGAGTACGAATCGTTTCTCGATAAACGGCGGAACATTTCCCAACGGCTGTCATATTTGTGAGGTCGAGATAGATCCCGATACCGGCACGGTAGACATCCTTCGTTACACGATCGAAGACGATGTCGGCACCGTGGTGAATCCGCTCATTCTCGAAGGCCAGATTATCGGCGGCATGGCGCAGGGACTCGGTCAGGCACTCTGCGAGGAAGCGATCTACGACCCCGATAGCGGCCAGTTGCTGACGGCGACGTTCATGGACTACACCATGCCACGTGCCGAATGGCTTCCGGATGCAGAATTTCGATACCAGGAAATCCCGTCTCCGAATAACCCGCTCGGCATAAAAGGCGCCGGCGAAGCCGGCACGGTCGGCGCAGCACCCGCGCTCGTCAGTGCAGTGCTCGATGCGCTGTCACCGCGTCACATCGAACACATCGATATGCCTGTGACGCCACACAAGATCTGGAGACTACTCCAATAAAAAAACGGCTCCCGTTGGGAGCCGCTTTACCATCGTAAGTACTTTGGTCTTGGCCTCGAATTCCCCCGCCAAGTCGTACCTGAAGGTGTCGTCGAAATCTGTCAGTTGTCTTTCTGTTGCTGAAAGGCTACTGATTTCAGGGTCAGAACTTCGCAGAATTGCCGGCCGATGTCAATTTAATTGGTCGCTTGCAACAAACGCGCTTATATCGATCAGTTATTGTGGCAAATTAACGACACAATCTGCTGGTCGCCCGGTCACCATTACAGAGGAATCAACGACTTGGGCGAAAATCCTCCAATCAAGGTTTATACCGATTCCAAAAGTTGCGCCCTACAGGCGCAGTGGTATTCAGTTTCAGGGCGAATATGCGCGGCAAATGTTGGCTATTCGCGTTCATCACTGCATACAATATCGGACAGAAAAACAACAACGGCGGAACCTATCGTGCAGTCAATTATTAGAGCGTTTCTGTTCCTTTCTGTAGGTCTGTGTGTATCGGCCAGTGCCGACACCGTATTACATTCAATAAATGCTTATACCTCCACCGCGAGTGGCGACATCGAGCAGTTCAGCGTGTTGGTCTTCGATGACGATGGGCGCATCGTCGCCACGGGCGACGATGACTTGGTCGACCAACATGCAGATGCCAGGCAAATCGACGGCCACGGCAAGTTCGTGCTGCCAGGACTCATTGATTCACACGCACATGTCGGCATGCAGGGTTTTATGGCCGTGCAACTCAATTTAACGGCAACACCGAGCGTCGAAGATGCAGTCAAAAGCATTGCCGAGTATGCGAAAGAAAATCCAGGCTCCGGTTGGATCGACGGCCGCGGCTGGAACCAGGTGTTATGGCCGGTAAAAGAATACCCGACGGCAGCCGACATCGATGCTGTAGTCGCGGATCGGCCGGTCTGGCTCGAGCGCATCGACGGTCACGCCGGCTGGGCGAACACCAAGGCCATGGAGATCGCCGGAATCGACGACGATACGCCCGATCCCATCGGCGGCAAGATTCTTCGTGACTCCAACGGGCATGCGACAGGCGTACTGATCGACAACGCGACAGCCCTCATCGACGGCAAAGTGCCACCGTTTACAAAGGACGACTACCGGCAGGCTTTTCTCGCAGCATTCAAACATCTGACATCGCTCGGACTGACGAGTGTGCACGACGCCGGCATCGATATTACGGAGGCGGAAACTTACATGTCGATGGCGGACGACAAGGAAATGACGATGCGCATTTACGCGATGCTAGAAAACACGGGTGCCAACCTCGATGCGATCGGCACGCCGATTCCTTCCTA
Source organism: uncultured Woeseiaceae bacterium (assembly GCA_964386685.1). Lineage (GTDB taxonomy): Bacteria > Pseudomonadota > Gammaproteobacteria > Steroidobacterales > Woeseiaceae > JACZWL01. The sequence goes on from CAYLSX010000065.1 coordinate 9,561, forward strand.
TGGCAATGACCGCCTGGCACTTGCGTCGGTAAAACTCATGGTCGACGGCGCGCTCGGCAGTCGCGGCGCCGCCATGGTCGACCCGTATGACGACGACGTCGAGAACCGCGGGTTGCCGTTCTGGACTCAGGATGAGCTGGACGGATTCGTCAAGAAAGCCAATGACATGGGATTTCCTGTCGGTATTCATGCAATCGGTGACCTGGGCAACAAACAGGCATTCGATGCCATCGAGAAGGCCCAGGGTGGCAAGCCGTCAAGGATGCGTAATCGCATCGAGCACGCACAGGTCATCCGTCTCGAGGATATTCCCCGTTTCGCAGAGCTCGGTGTCATCGCCTCGATGCAGGCGACGCACGCGACCAGTGATATGAATATGGCGGAAGATCGCATTGGCACGGAGAGAATGAAAGGTGCCTATGCCTGGCGCAAGATCCTCGACACCGGTGCAATTATTGCCAATGGTTCGGATTTTCCCGTCGAGCTCGCGAACCCGATGCATGGGCTTTATGCCTCGGTGACGCGCAGGAGCAGAGCCGGCCTTCCGGAGCAAGGCTGGCATGCGGAAGAAGCCCTGACCCGTGAAGAAGCCCTGCACTCGTTCACCTGGGCAGCCGCCTATGCCGCACACCAGGAAGATCGCCTGGGCAGCCTCGAGCCCGGCAAATGGGCAGACTTCATCGTCGTCGATCGCGATTACTTCGAGATCCCGGAGAGCGAGATCGATGACATAGAGGTATTGCAGACCTGGGTTGGCGGCGATCTCGTCTATGAGAAATGCGCGGATCAGGCGCTGCAGGATTGTGAGCTGTGATCGTTGAACAAGTCTGGACCGGCAATTCCTACAGGAATTTTAATTACCTGATCGCCTGTCCCGAGACGGGCGACGCGCTCGCGATCGATCCGCTGGATTATAAAAAGTGCTTGGCTGCGGCCAGTGAAAACGGCTGGAATATTACGCAGATTCTCAATACCCACGAGCACGGCGATCACACCGGCGGCAACAAGGCCATGGTCAAGGCAACAGGAGCCAAGGTGATTGCTCATGAGAACGCCGGCGGCCGTATCCCGAACATGGATCGTGGTGTTGGCGCCGGCGACATCATCAATGTGGGCAGATCCGTCGAACTCGAATGCCTGGATACGCCGGGACACACGATGAGTCACATCTGCCTCTTGTCACATACCGATCAGCCGGCGCTCTTCAGCGGTGACACACTTTTTAATGCCGGCGCCGGCAACTGCCATAACGGCGGCCACCCGAATGAGCTTTACGAGACCTTTTCGAAACAGTTAGAAGGGCTAGCAGACGACACACTCTTGTATCCTGGACACGATTATCTGATCAACAACCTCAAATTTACGCTCGACCGGGAACCCGACAACAGCGTTGCCGGAGACATGATTACAAAATACAAGGATCAGGACCCACGCGATGCGCTCGTCACAACGCTCGCCCAGGAAAGGCAGTTCAACACATTCTTTCGCCTGAACAGCGCGTCAGTTATTGCTCGACTCAAAGAAACGTGTCCGGATATCGGCGATGACCCCGATGAACGTACGGTATTCCTGAAACTGCGCGAGCTGCGCAACAAATGGTAGTCAGCGTATTCGCTGCTGCAGCTCTTCGAGCCGTGCAGCCTGACGAGAACTCGCAGTAATCATTTGTCGATTGGCAAGCCAGAGCCATTGAATGGCATCGTAAAGACGAATCTGAATCTCGAGCCTTTCTTCCAGTTCGGAATCCTTGCCACCTGCATATGCCTTGAGTAGCACCGATTGCCTGTCAGACTGAAGGTTATGAAATCCAATCAATGACGCCAGATCGAACATCGGGTCGTTGTCACAGGCATATTCCCAATCCAGCAATTTGAGGTCGGGATCGGCGATAACATTGGCAGCCACGACATCGTTGTGGCAACAACGAAACTCGGCGCAAAGGGGCATGCCTGCAATGATCTCTTCGCAACGGCAGGCGAATGCGTGCAAGCCGGGGCGTGACTCGAGGTTCTGCGTGTACCGATCGGCAACGGCGATCGGATCGAATCTGACGCCCGACTCTGGCAAGTCATGCACCCGGCGCAGCAATTCCGCCAAAGTCTCGAGGTTCCGGTCGTCGTCGAGTTTGGAAACATCCCAGACCTGACCGGGTATGTATCGGTAGAGCAATATGCCGGAATCCACATCGGCGAAAACCAGCTCTGGCGCCAGCCCCGCCACAGCCGCCTGTGCCACGATCTCCATCTCGGAGACGCGGTCGAGATTGAAGACATTCGTATGTGCCGCGTTCAGCCGTAGCACAAAAGAGTCGGATCCCTTCTCAACGAGATAGCTTCTATTGGTCAATCCAC
>CAYLSX010000066.1:0-11694 GCA_964386685.1 uncultured Woeseiaceae bacterium
GAGATGAAAAGCAAATTTGGAATTTCATTCAAACTGGGTCTGATCCTGCTCGCAGGGTTTCTTGCCGCCGGCGTCGCGTATGCGCAGGACGATGAGCGAGCGGCGAGGGATAAACAAAAGACCAAGCAGGCGCAGGCAGTCAGCAAGGAAGTGTACGACAAGATTACGCAGGCACAGGAAGCGGTCGACGAGGACAAACTCGATAGTGCGCTGAGGATTCTTCAAGCGCTGAACCGCAGCGACAAGCTGACCGAATACGAGAGACAAAATGTCCTGAACTACCTTGGCTATGTCCACTACAACAGGGGCGATGCACTTGCCGCGATCCGGACCTATGAAGAAATGCTTCGAATTCCGAGTCTCGAAGAGCAGATCAGGAAGCAGACGGTTTATACGCTTGCTCAGCTCGCGACGATGGAAGAGCAGTATGTGAAGGCCATTCGGCTTCTCGAGGAATGGTTTGTGCTGGAAATCAATCCCGCGTCAGCCCCGTATATTTTGTATGCCCAGAATCTTTACCAGGAAAACCGCTATGCGGATATGATCAAGCCGATCGAAACGGCAATGGAAGTGGCCAAGAAACGCCAAAAGCCAGTTAAGGAAGACTGGTACGTATTACTCAACTTCGCGTATTTCCAGCAAGAAGACTACCGCAAGGTACGTGACATACAGAAAATCCTGCTGGTTAACTGGCCCAAGAAACGCTACTGGTTCTCGCTGGCCGGCGCATACACTGAGCTTGGCGAGGAAAACAACCTGTTCGCATCTTACGATGCCGCGCACACGCAGGAACTCCTGGAACGCGAGTCCGAACTCGTGACGATGGCGCAGCTTTATATGCAACACGAGGTACCGTATAAGGCCGGTACATTGCTCGAGGCCGAAATGGAGTCTGGCAGGGTAAAGCGAAATGCCAAGAACTACCGGTTGCTGTCGCAGGCCTGGCAACTTGCGCAGGAAGACGAGAAGTCCATACCTGCATTGAAGGAAGCGGCAAGATTGAGCGATGAAGGCGAGTTGGATCTCCGGCTCGGCAACGCCTATTTGAACCTCGGCCGTTACGGGGAGTGTGTCTCCTCAGTCCAGGCTGGGCTGAGGAAGGGCGGTATCAAGAGCCCCGACAATGCTCAGATTTCACTGGGTATGTGTCTTTACAATCAGCAGAAATATACTGCCTCGATCAACGCGTTTCGTGAGGCGCGCAAGACACGACGTTCGGCCAGAATTTCAAATCAATGGATCAAGGTTATCAATTCCGATATCAAGCGTAATGAGCAAATAGCACTCGCCGAATCGGCGGCCCGCAGGCAGATCCGCGAACTGCAAAAGCGTCGCGAGACATCCGGCAGAACGTAAGTAAGCACACCCTAACAAATCTCGTTGGAGGCGTTGACCAAATTCGGTCGACGTCTCTACAATGGCGCCCCTTTATCCGCAACAAGTTCAGAGCATGCCGAAAGTCACCTATATAACGCCGGATGGCGAACGCATCGAAGTTGAAGTTGAAAACGGCTACTCGGTGATGGAAGGCGCAATAAACAACAATGTCGAGGGAATTGTTGCCGAGTGTGGCGGCGCCTGTGCCTGTGCAACCTGCCACAGTTACATCGATGAGAGCTGGCTGGGCCGCCTGCCGGAAATGGATGACATGGAAGACAGCATGCTCGACGCGGCTTATGAGCGAAAAGACAACAGCCGACTCACATGTCAGATAGAAATGAACGATGATCTGGACGGCCTGATTGTCAATGTTGCCGACAATGAAGCCTAGTTAAATCTTAATATTCAATAAGTTATACAACACCGGGAGTAGACCCATGTCAATACAAGCTGGAGAAAAAATGCCCTCTGGTGCGTTCGGAGTAATGACCGAGGCGGGCCCTGGCGCGATTTCAACGGATGAATTGTTTGGCGGAAAAAAGGTAGTCCTGGTTTCCGTGCCGGGCGCATTCACGCCAACCTGTTCGATGAATCATCTTCCGGGTTTTGTCGAGCATGCCGATGAACTGCTGGGTAAGGGCGTTGACACGATTGCCTGCATGGCGGTTAACGATGTTTTTGTGATGGACGCCTGGGGCAAGGATCGTGGCGTCGGCGACAAAATCATGATGCTGGCAGACGGTAATGGCGACTACGCAGAGGCACTCGGTCTGGAAATGGACGGCACGGCTTTCGGCATGGGCACGCGCGGTCAGCGCTTCGCCATCGTCGTCGACGATGGCGTCGCGTCTCATGTCAACGTAGAGGAAGCCGGCAAGTTCGAGGTGAGTTCTGCGGAGTCGGTTTTGGCAAGCCTCTGATCCGGGCAGGATCTACGAACCTATCATCTCCTCGAGCTCGGGAACAATCTGAAACAAGTCGCCGACGAGGCCGATGTCTGCAACCTCGAAAATCGGTGCGTCTTCATCCTTGTTGATCGCAACAATCGTTCCGGCATCCTTGATGCCGGTGAGATGCTGAATGGCGCCCGATATTCCGATGGCGATATAGAGCGCAGGCGCAATGATCTTGCCGGTCTGTCCGACCTGCATTTCGTTTGGCACGTAGCCCGCGTCGACAGCGGCGCGCGATGCGCCTACGCCGGCGCCGAGCGCATCGGCCAGCTTGAATATGATGTCAAAATTCTCGCTACTTCCGAGGGCGCGACCGCCGGAGACAACCTTTGCCGCAGTTTGCAGATCCGGCCGATCCGATTTGCCGGCCTGCAGCTCGATAAAGCGCGTGTGATCCGGAATTTCCGCATCGGTAGACAGCTGTTCGATGGTCGCGGTATTGCCTGTGCCCGCGCTCTGGAATGATGCCGTCCTGACGGTGGCAACCACCAGGCTGTCGGCGGGCGCTTCGATCGTGACAATTACATTGCCGGCATATATCGGCCGCTTGAACTTGTGGCTTTCCAGCACGGCCATAACGTCGCTGATCTGATTGACGCCCAGTAGTGCTGCGACCCTTGGCATCAGGTCTTTGCCGAAGGTCGTTGAAGGCCCCAACAAGTGCGAATAGCCATCAGCCAGCGCGGCCAGCTGCGGTGCGATGACAGCGGCCAAGGCGTGCTGGTTGGCCGGATTATCGACGAGCAAAACCCGGGCGACAGATTCGAGTTGGGCCGCTGCGTTTGCGATATCGGCGCCACCGTCGGCGAACACAACTATGTCGATCTCGGCATCGGGAATTTGCGTGGCACAGGCAAGGCTCTTTGCCGTGCTCGCGTTTAAGGTCGTTCCATCGTGTTCAGCGACTACAAGTACTTTCGACATTACATCAGCCCTTTTTCTTTCAGTGCCGCCACGAGCCCGGCGACATCGTCCACGATAATGCCTTTCTGACGCTGCTCGGGCGGCTCAAAATTATGCTCCGTCATCGACGCCTCCGATTCGACGCCCAGATCGCCTATCGCTATGTGATCCAGGGGTTTTTTCTTGGCCTTCATAATGTCGGGGAGCTTCACGTAGCGGGGTTCATTGAGTCGCAGGTCCACCGTGACAACTGCCGGCAAGTCAACTTCAATCGTCTCCAGACCGACGTCTACTTCTCGCGTAACCCTGGCCGTCGAACCGTTCAACTCGATCCTGGAAGCAAAGGTTGCCTGCGGTCGACCCCATAAGGCCGCGAGCATCTGACCGGTCTGGCTGTTGTCGTCGTCGATCGCCTGCTTGCCGAGGATCACCAGTTCCGCCGCTTCGCGATTTGCGAGTTCCAGAAGAATTCTTGCGCCGGTCAGGGGGCTCACCGGGCCACCGGCATCGACCAGTATGGCCCTGTCCGCACCCATCGCCAGCCCGGTGCGTAGCTGTTGTTCGGATTCCGTAGTACCGATCGAAACGACCACAACTTCGTTTGCGTTGCCGCTTTCCTTGATCCGCAATGCTTCTTCCAGTGCGATTTCGTCAAACGGATTAATGCTCATTTTGACGCCGTCTGTCTCGACCCCGGAGCCGTCAGATCGGACCCGGACTCGAACGTTGTAGTCGACAACGCGTTTCAGACCGACAAGTATTCTTTCCACAAAAGGCACTCCTGGTTTCGGGGGCGGCATATTGTCTCCGAGGTCAAACGCCTGTACAAGACGGATGATCGCTATTGACAAGATAATGACCTGAAATGACTGACCATAGATATCTGATTGACGTCGATGAATTGCATGCACAGCTGACGCAACCGGCCTGGCGGGTAGTCGATTGCCGCTTCAACCTGATGCAGCCAGCTCAAGGACAGGAAGAATACGAGCGCGGCCACATTCCGGGCGCCAGCTATGCCGATCTCGACAACGATCTGGCCGGGGCAGTCAGCGATTCGAGTGGCCGACACCCTTTGCCGTCTGCAGGGCAATTCGCTGCGACACTGTCTGCGTGGGGCATCGACAACAACTCACAGGTCGTCGTCTACGACGGTGGCAGCGGCGCCATTGCAGCCCGATTATGGTGGATGCTGAAATGGGTGGGCCACGAGCGTGTCGCCGTGCTGAATGGCGGGTTCGCGGCCTGGCAGGAAGGTGCTTACGAAGTATCCGACCTTGTCGAAGCAGTTACCGCCTCGAGTTTCCAGGTGCAGCCAAACCCGGACCTCATTGTTTCGACGGCTGATGTCGAAGAAGCCACGCATGCCGGCAATTCACCGATGCTCGTCGACGCTCGCGACAGGGCACGATTTGCCGGCGAGGTGGAACCGATCGATTCGGCGGCAGGGCACGTGCCAGGTGCCGTAAATTATCCGTTCTCGGAGAGTGTGGACGAAAAGGGTGTCTGGAAGGGTGTAGAGGAGATTCGAGACAATTGGTTGGGGGTCCTTGGAGCCGACCTGGACCGGCCCTGGGTCGCTATGTGCGGCTCGGGGGTCACTGCCTGCCACCTGGCTTTGTCAGCCGGACTGGCCGGCTACCGTTTACCAGGGCTTTATGTCGGTTCCTGGAGCGAGTGGATTCGAGATCCCGGCCGCCCGATCGCCATCGGCTCCGAATGAGGTCCCGAATGGCTGCGGATTTACGATGAACTTAATGCGAAATTGGCCAGTCAAAATAATCACTGCTGCTGATTGCCTGGGGCAATTTCCGTCACTGCAGCAGGCGAGTTTAAGCACATGAAAAACATTTTAAAACAAATTGTTATAGTGATATCTTTATGTAATTTATCACTAATAAACACGGCCATTGGCGGCGATCTGGACGCCGATTTCGAGATCGATACTCGGGGCTCGGATTGCATCTCGATCCGGACTATCCGAGACTATACGGCCCTGGATGACAGAAACCTTCTGATCTGGGCCAGCGCGAAAAGGCCCTACTTTGTCAGATTGTCCACTCCGTCCTGGGGGCTCAAGACCTCGTTCCAGCTTGGAACAGTGTCCAGAGATGACCGGCTTTGTCCATACGGCGGTGACGCGCTCGTTTTCGGCTTTGCAGGTCGGGACACGGCGAGGATTGCTTCGATCCGCCGCATTAGCCCGGAAGAAGCAGACTGGTTACAAGTTCGGTTTGGAAAGAAAGATCCGGCCGAAGAACAGGCCCCGGCACCCGAGCCATTAGAAAGTGCCGAGGTCGAAGAGCTAGACTGATTCGATAGACATCTGATCGTTCGATTCAGTCGCGCAATCCGCAATCTCCGTGCGGACCCGCCCGGCCAATCCTTTGGATTGGCCGGGTTTTTATTGGCTGCGAAATAATCGCGAAGCTGTATGATTCCGGTGCAATTCATTTCGTGGAAATTCTACCAGTAGATGTATCAGTGGCTAAGCGAGGCAGCTGAAAACAACAGCGTTGTCATCACTGCAAGTCGGCGGCTTGCACGCGTTCTGAATACAGAGTTCGGCAAGCAGCAGCTCGCTCGCGGCCACAAGGCATGGCTATCGCCCAACATCAAATTCCTGGATGACTGGTTGTCATCAATCGTCAATTCCACGCCCGATAGCTTGCCGATTGTTCTGAACGGGCATGCCAGCAGCGTTATCTGGGAACGCTGTCTGAAGGGGCAGACTGGCGACCAGTTACTCAACCTGGGTGGCCTCGTCAAACAGGCAAGGCAGTCCCGGCAGCGCTTGTACGACTGGCAAGTGTCGCTCGACGAGGTCTCGAGTCTGGCACGTAGCCAGGACGAGCGTTTGTTCGCGGCGGCGGCGCATCAGTACCGGTCGGTGCTCGAAGACAATCATTGGCTCGATGCTGGTCAACTGACCGATCTGGCAGCCGAACTTTTTGCCAATGGCATGACTCCGGCGCCCGATCGTATCGTCCACGCGGGATTCGACCGACTGCTACCAACCGTCGAAAACCTGTTTGTGCGCCTGGCGGAAGCCGGCTGTCAGATTTCGGCGGCTCCGTCGGCTACTGCGGGCGCGGACATCACCGTGTTGGAATTCGAAGACGTCCAGGCGGAACTCCGGGCGGCGGGCGCCTGGGCCCGTCATGAGTTGGCCGAGAATCCTGGTTCGACTATCGGCATTATTTCGTCTTCGCTGGATCGGGATGGCGTTGCCAGCGAAAGATTGATCCGGGAAGGACTCGCGCCTGGCTGGCAATACGGTGCGTCGCAGTTGCGGTCTGCCGTGAACACCTCGTATGGCCGGCGACTATCGGAATACCCGTCGATAGCGATCGCTTTGATATTGCTGCAATGGGTGTACCGCAACCTGTCGTTTGCCGAGATCAGCCTGCTGCTGCGGACGCCGTTTTTCTCTGCTCCGGAGACCAGCGGTCGATCAAAGCTCGAATTGTATCTGCGTCGCTTGCCGGACCAACCGTGGACAGCGTCCAGCATTATTCGTCTGTTCAGGAACCGGTTTAGCGATGCCGACGCGATCAAATGGATAGAGGCGATTGAGCGTTTGGCTTCGTTTCGGAAAGAGGCGGACGGAAAAGCGAATCCTGTCGATTGGGCAGGGAAGATTGACGGTTTATTGTCCAAGCTTGGCTGGCCCGGGTCGAAGATGCTCGACAGTGACGAGTTTCAGTTGCTCAATCGTTGGCGGGAGTTATTGAACGATCTGGCCAGGCTTTCGATCGTCTGTCCGACAATGACATTCTCCGAGGTCTGCAGCCGCCTTGGCGCACTTGCCAACGACACGATTTATCAGCCGGAGAGCAAAGCGGCTGCGGTGCAACTACTCGGGCCGCTCGAGGCTGCCGGTATGCGCTTCGACAGCCTCTGGATCTCCGGCCTGGACGCAGATTCCTGGCCACCCGCGGCTCACCCGCTGAGCCTGGTTTCAAGAACGTTGCAAAGGCAGCACTCGATGCCCGATGCGACACCGGACGACACGCTGGAATATTCACGCCGGGTACTGAACCGGCTGCTGTGCAGCAGTGATCGCATAAGACTGAGCTGGCCGAGATCAAGCAGCGAATCCGACAACACGGTGAGCCCGTTGCTCGCAGCGCACGCGGGCGCAGAGCAGGACACGCCAGCGGATCCCGGTTGGCATGCGTCCGGGCAGATTGGCAGCGCGAATCTTGTGAGTCCTGCGGATGATCCTGTGCCGCCGGTAGGCAAGGACGAAATCGTCGGGGGCGGTGCCTACACCGTGCAGCTTCAGGCGACGGAACCGTTTTCAGCATTTGCACACGGACGACTGCGCGCGTCCCGTATCGATAGCGTTGCTACCGGCTTGTCGCCGCTCATTCGTGGCAGCCTTATACACACAGCCTTGAATCATTTATTGAACGGCACGCCATCGCAAAATGAATTGCGGGATTGGTTAAAAGCTGACGCCGAAAAGCGAATTCGTAGTGCGGTTGATTCAGCGCTCAAGAAATATTCATGGCACGCCGATCCGGTCTTGAACCGAATACTGGCGCTCGAGCGTGACCGGCTTCGCGATCTGTTGCTGAAGTTTATTGAAGTGGAATTGGAACGGCCGGCTTTTCAAGTCGACAAAGTCGAGTTCGAAATCGAGTATCAACATGCCGGAGCGCGCCTGCGTCTGCGTGTCGATCGTATTGATCGTCTGAGCGACGGCGAATTGCTCGTAGCGGATTACAAGACCGGTCAAGCGAAGAATTTTCTGAAGCGTAGTGGCGAGCCACACGATCTGCAGCTGGTCGTGTATGCCTGTGCGCTCGGTGAAAGCATCGCTGGCCTGGTGCTCATCAATATTGACAGTCGGTCGATCGTCTACAGCGGCGCCGGCGCAAATGTTCCCTGGGACAGAAAGCGCGCCGATCAGTGGCCGCAGCGCCTGACCGCGTGGCAAGAAAAGGTTGCCAGTGCAATGCGGCAGATCGCCAGGGGCGATGTGCGCATCAATCTGAGCCTGCCCAGCGATAAAACGAGGCCGCTGAGCATACTGAGCAGGTTCGAGGAACGCAGTCGTGGTTGACGACGACAAATTGATAGTCGCCGACCGCACCGCGCGCGAGGACGCACTGGATGTAGCCCGATCGTTTATCGTTCAGGCGCCGGCCGGTTCCGGAAAAACGGAGCTCCTGATTCAGCGCTACCTGAAGCTTCTTGCCATTGTGAATAATCCGGAAGAGGTCGTCGCCATCACGTTTACGCGCAAAGCAGCGGGCGAGATGCGGATTCGCGTAATCGAAGCATTGGCAACCGCGAAAGAAGCACCGCCGCCCGGCAAAGCGCATGAGCGCCGCACATTCGACGCGGCAAGCGCCGTGCTCGAACGGGATGCAGCTCTGGAATGGAAGCTGACAGAATTTCCGCGGCGCATGCGCATCCAGACGCTGGATGCCCTGAGTTCAGGGATAGCGAGGGCATTGCCACTTAGTTCGACGCTCGGCGGGGCGCCGCTGACGCTTGCCGATTCCGAAATGCAGGCGATTTATCGTGCGGCCGCCGCGGCGACTCTGGACTGGCTGCCATCTTCCGATCGAATGGGGCACGCCGTTGAACGTGTCCTCGTGCATCTCGATAACAATTCCGGTGTCTATATCGATTATGTCGCGCGCATGCTCGAGACACGGGACCAATGGTTACGATTCGTCGGTAGCGGTGCCTCGGGCGACGGCAACATAGAGTCCGTTCGGAGCAAACTCGAGGAGCGCATCGGCGATCTGATCGTGCAACGCCTCGCAGTGGTCCATGAGCTGATGCCCGCCGGACTTGGCGGACAGTTATTGAGCCTCGCCGATTACGCTGCCGGAAATATGCGCCAGCAGGATCGCGATCACGTAATTTCTTCACTGTCCGGCCAGGCGCAGCTTCCCGGTACGGAGCCAGGATGCGGCGAACTCTGGAGAGGAATCGCCGAGCTGTTACTGACCAGGGATGGCTTGTGGCGCAAAAGACTGGACAAAAACATCGGCTTTCCAGCGAATGACAACGGCGAGAAAAAGGAGTTTTCTGCACTGCTGGATCAGCTGAAAGATCAGGTTCAGTTACAGGATTGCCTGCATGGAGTTCGCCAGCTGCCCCCGCATCGATACGGCGACGAACAATGGGAGGTGTTGCTTGCATTGTTCAAGCTGCTGCCGCTGGCTGTGGCGGAGCTCCGGCGAATTTTTGGCGACCGCGGTGTCGTCGATCATACGGAGGTTGCATTGGCCGCCAACCTCGCGCTCGGCAGCGCCGACGATCCTGGCGAAATGGCGCTTTTGCTCGACTATCAAATCAATCATTTGCTGGTTGACGAAATGCAGGATACGTCCATTTCGCAGTATCGCTTTCTGGAGAAGCTCATGGCCGGCTGGGAGGACGGCGACGGTCGCACCTTGTTCTGCGTCGGCGATCCGATGCAGTCGATTTATCGGTTTCGCAACGCGGAAGTTGGTCAGTTTCTTGTCGCCAGAGATCAGGGCATTGCCGACCTTTCCTTGCAGCCGCTGGTATTGCGCCGAAATTTTCGCTCCGGCGAAAAGCTGGTTCACTGGTTCAACGATACTTTTCGACGGACATTGCCGCCAAAGGACGACATTGCGGCTGGCGCAATTGCATACGCCGAGGCCGTCTCAGTCGACGAGCACGCCGGGCAGGGCGAGTGGAATATTCACCCCATATTCGGCAGCGGTTTCGCAGCCGAAGCGGAGCAGGGCGTCGTAGTTGTCAAGGCCTGCCTGTCCACTGGCGAGGACGAGAGTGTCGCCGTACTCGTGCGCAGCCGCACAGCATTGCCGCAGTTGCTCGCCGGATTGCGCCGGGAAAAAATCGACTACCAGGCCATCGAAATCGACAGGCTGACCGATCTTCCCGAGGTCATCGATATCCTCGCGCTGACAAGGGCGATGTGTCATCACGGCGACCGAATCGCGTGGCTGGCGTTGTTGCGCGGTCCTTGGGTCGGGCTGACCTGGCAAGAATTACACCGCATTGTCGAGAACGACACGCAAAGCACGGTCTGGGATCTTATCTGCAACGATTCGACAAAAATTGTGGGCGAATTTGTGCAGACGATGCGGACACAACTGGATGCAAACACGACGCGATCGCTTCGCGAGCGCGTGGAGTGTGCATGGTATGCGCTGGGCGGGCCCGCGATATTGAAGAACGACGGCGAACTCGAGAACGTGTATCGATTCCTGAACGTCGTTGAAAAATTCGAAACGGCGGGCAACCTGGCGGACGTCGCGAAACTGGAATCACTGCTCGACGATGAACGCGTGTCGAGTTCGGCAAGCAGCGACTGCCGGCTGCAGGTGATGACGATGCATAGAGCCAAGGGGCTGCAATTTGATCATGTCCTGTTGTACGGCCTTGGCAGGCGAGCCGGCAGAAGCGAAAGATCGGTGCTCAGCTGGCTGAATATTCCCGGCGATAAAGATAGCAACGACATGATCATCAGCCCGGTCGGACCGAGATCGGAACTCGAGCAGGATCGGCTGCATCGATTCATCGAGGTATCCGAGAGCGACAAGAATCGTCTGGAACTGGGCAGGCTCCTCTACGTAGCAAGCACGCGCGCGAAACAGTCGCTCCATCTGATGGGCCATGTCTCACTGGCGAGCGATGGCCAGAGCTTTCGGCCCCCTCAGGCGGGAAGCCTGCTGCACGGTATATGGTCGTCTGTCGAAGCAGTGTACGAGAACGCATTTCGTGCCGAGGACCGGCCAGGCGACTCGGCTGACGATAGCAATCTGGTCAATCCATCATTTCGACGATTTTCAACGCCGTGGAAGTTACCGGACGCGCCAGCGCTAGCTGGTGTCGAAGATCGGGGAAAGACCGATGAAGATGACGACAGGCAGGTCGAGTACTACTGGGTTGGCAGCAGTGCACGTCACGCCGGAACGATCGTGCATCGCTGGTTGCAACAGGTCGCGGACGGGCAGATGGAAATCGACGAAGACGAGCTATCGAAACTACGAGCTGTCAATGAGCGCTGGTCGGAAAGGCTGGGCGTGCCGCCGGACGAGATCGACGAAGTCTGTGATCGTGTCGAACAAGCGCTTCATGGAATTCTGACAGATGCGAAAGGCCGTTGGACTTTGTGTGGTGACGGTCACGCTGAACTACCCTTGAGCGGCATTTGGAATGACAACATCGAATCCATTGTCATCGACAGAGTGCGCATCGACGACGATGGCGTGCACTGGATTATCGATTACAAGACCAGTACACACGAGGGAGGTGATCTTGAAGGCTTTCTCGATCAGGAGTCGGAGCGCCACCGGCCACAACTCGAAAAATACGCATCGATATACAGTGCATTGAGGAATACGCCTGTGCGCGTCGCGTTGTACTTTCCGTTATTGCAAAAATTCCGTGAGGTCACGATTGCGTAACTGCCCGAAACGATTAACACACAACCGCAACC
>CAYLSX010000067.1:0-9269 GCA_964386685.1 uncultured Woeseiaceae bacterium
CCGCCGGTACTTGTCATCGTCCTTGTTATGGGAATTACAGAGTGAGCTCGGTCGGTGAGACTGCGTTCAGATCTAACTGAATGTGACACCGACCGGTAGGGGAGTTGGCGTCACAAGATGCACCGCGCCTTTCGGTGTTTCCATACGGAACTCCAGTTTACGTTCGCTCGCTTCGACAAACTCTGCATCGATGCCGAGCCATGATGTGATTTTCATCATGTTGGGCAGGTCCGGTGTTGAAATTCGAGTGATTCCCAACGTGCAATGGTGCTCGAGCAATTCCGTTGGGTGGGTGGAGTCACCCCAGTCGATCAGGAATGGAACGAGGCATCCGTAATCGTGTTGGGGAAGTAACAGTATTTCCCAGCTTAGCTCGCCCAGCGTCGGGTGTTGTCGCGAGATGCTGCCAACTTCGTTGTCGCCACCGATCAAACCGGACAAGCCGCTGACGTAATCGCCTAGATTCGGCCGCGCAACGACCCAGTGCAGGAGGACCGGCTCAGTCAACTCCTGTAACGAACGGCTCCATGGGCCGCCATCGTGATCGGGGTCCGGCGCGACAATCTCCAGGTAACTGCGGTTGCCGAGATGCATCAAGGCATTATGCGTTCCAAGTTTGGGATGTTTACCGCCGGCCACAGCCCGAACACCGCTCATCTCCTCGAACTGATCGATGCCGGACTCAAGGTCCGGGCAGGCCCAGATGATGTGATCGATGCTGTTGCCTGTCATTTCAAAGATCAGCCGTGAAAATCTCGGTAAAAACTTCCGTCATCCGGAGTGTAATGTCGTCCAGGAATTGATCAACGTCGTCCAGCGCGACGAAGGTCGTGTAGCCCTTTTCCAGGAACACCTGCAAAGCCGCAAATCCTGCGAGCCGTGCCGGCACACGCATCGCTTTGAGTGTGACCCCAATCATCGGGATACGAATGACATGGTCGAGACTGCGACCGACGTCTTCGATCAAATGTACGAGTCCGAGACATTCATCGAGGCTGCTGGCCTGCCTGCAGGCAGAACGGTAGTCAGTTTCGGAAATTGCGAAATCGACAGGCCTGTCTTTATACAAAGCACGACAGATTGCGAGATTGATATCGAGGACGCGTGCGTTCAGCTTCATGGCCGAAGCCATCACGCACAAGGCTTTGTCAGGCAACATTCTGGACATTATCGGCACAACCCGGGCAATGTCGTGATCGCGCGCACTTACGCCAATACCGGTCAGGTCCGAGACAACGAAGTCTACGGCCGCCGCATGGTTCTTCGACGCACGAAGATCGTCGTAAAAGGGCAGCATGTAGGCTAGCTGCCAGGCGACAAAGCGTTTGTACCTTTTAAAGAAGGTTTGGTCGTCCAGATATTCCTGGTGTATTGCGTTGCTACGCTCGGTGTAATCGCGCAGCTTATTTGCAGCGCTCATCACCTTGCCCGGACAGTCGATAGTTAATTTCGAAACGATGGATCGCGCCGTTCGACCTTGTCCAGCATTGCCGCCCAGGCGATTTGGCCGCCCTGTCCAGCGGTCGCTTCTGCGGTGTTCTCGCAGTTGAGGCGAATAATCTCCTCATCGAGCATGATCAAGTCCTGGCCGCCGGCCTGCGCGGCGATCTGAATCTGACAGGCAACCTCCAGGATGTACATATAAAGCCAGGCGTCGGCGATCGTCGGGGCCGCCACCAGGGTGCCGTGATTTCTGAGGATCATCGCGAGCTTGTCGCCGAGGTCATGCTGTAAGCGGACCTTCTCATCCGGATTGAGCGCGATGCCTTCGTAGTCATGATAGGCAAGCGATCCCAGTGCGACAGACGCCTGCTGCGAGATCGGTAGCAGGCCGTTTTTCTGTGCAGAAACGGCGACGCCGGCCTGGGTATGCAGATGCATGACGCACTTGGCGTCTTCGCGAGCCTCGTGAATAGCACTATGGATTGTGTAGCCGGCCGGATTGAAGGGGTAGGGCGTATCGATGATCTTGTTGCCGTCGAGGTCGACCTTGATCAGGCTGGATGCAGTCACCGTCTCGAACAGCATGCCGTAAGGATTGATCAAAAAATGGTGTTCGGATCCGGGCACGCGGGCGGTGATATGCGTAAAGACCAGGTCGTCCCAGCCATGCATCGCGACGAGGCGGTAGAGCGCGGCCAGATCTTGCCGTAATTTCCATTCCTCAGAAGTAACCTGCTCCTGAATCTCTTTCATCGCGGTCGCCATCGGGTAATCCTCCTGTGCCGAATTCTTATGTCCCGAATGTTCATTATCGTAGCAGATGTCTGCAGGCATGCGGCGCCGGCATCGTGTCATGGAGTGCTATATTTACAGTAACGACAAGGAGAAGAGCATGAGCAATGCCACCGCCCAGTTCAGCGCGATGACCGAGGGAACTGAAGAAGACTGGCAAATCATCGCACGCGAGTTCAAAGCCTACTGTGACATGACGCCTGGACGGGTACTGGATCATTTGAGGATCCTGAAAGGCGACCACGGCGGTTTTCCGATCGACAGACTCGAGCATAGTCTGCAGACCGCGTCCATGGCGCATCGCGACGGCCGCGACGAGGAATACGTCGTTTGTGCGTTGCTGCACGATATCGGCGACACACTTTGCCCATCGAGCCATCCCGACATCGCGGCAGCGATACTGTACCCGTATGTGTCAGAGCAAAACCACTGGATGGTGAAGCATCACGGCATATTTCAGGGTTATTACTTTTTCCATTTCGCCGGCATGGACCGGAATATGCGCGATCAGTTCGGCGACTCTCCTCACTTCGAGCATACGGCAGAGTTTTGTCATAAGTACGATCAGGCGGCATTCAGGCAGGACTACGACAGCGAGCCCCTGGAGTTCTTTGAGCCAATGTTGAAGCAGGTCTTGGAGACGCCGAAGCGATCGATATACGATATATTGAAATAAGCTCAAGGCACGCACGCATGTCCAGGCACCAGGAAATAACCAAGGCCGTCGAAATGGCCCCGGATGGCCCGTCCATCGGGGCATTCTTTGACTTCGATGGCACGCTGATATCGGGTTTTTCCGTCTTTTCCTTTATCCAGGAGCAGATCAAACAGGCTCATCTGTCGCCTCGTGAAATCATGGAGCTTTTGGCGGCGGTCGCGAGTTATTCCGTCGGGCAATTCGGTTTTTCGGGCTTGATGGGAGCGGCCGCCCAAATGTTGCGGGGTGTCAGCGAACAGGCTTACGCCGAGTTCGGCGACCAGGTCTACGAAAAGCACCTTGCCCGACAGATCTATCCAGAATCGAGGGCGTTAGTCGAGGCGCATCTTCGCAAGGGACACACAGTCGCCATCATATCGTCGGCGACCAGATACCAGATTGAACGGGCCGCGTTTGATCTGGGAATCGATACCGTGTTGTGCACGCAACTCGTGGTCGAGAACGGTGAGTTCACAGGGGCCGTCGTCAAGCCGACCTGCTGGGGCCAGGGAAAGGTAACAGCTGCCGAGACACTGGCGGATGAGCGAGGCGTGAATCTGGAGGAAAGCTTTTTCTATACGGACAGCCATGAGGACGTCGCGCTTCTCGAGCGCGTCGGCAAGCCGCAACCGCTCAACCCCAATGACAAGTTGACGACGATCTCGGAGAGGCGAGGGTGGCCGGTGCGGCGCTTTGCCAGCCGTGGACAGCCACGTGTGACGGACTATCTGCGCTCGATCGCGGCGACCTGGAGCATCATACCGACGTTCGCGGCGGCTTTGCCGATCTGGGCGCTGACGGGCTCAGTCAGGGAGGCACAGAATTTTGCATCATCGGTTTTTGGAGATTACGCAGCGGCGCTCATTGGTCTCAGGTTAAAAGTGAAAGGAGAACAGAATCTCTGGCAGCGGCGGCCTGCGGTATTCGTCTTCAATCACCAGAGCAAGGCGGATGTGATCATTACCGCCAAGTTATTGCGCCGCGATATTGCGGGCGTCGGCAAGAAGGAACTCAAACAATATCCGCTGATCGGTCGGATGCTCGAATTCGCCGGTGTGGTGTTTATCGACAGACAAAACAGCGCAAGTGCCATCGAGGCTATGGCACCGCTTGTAGATGCGATGCGCTTCGAGGGCAAATCCGTGGTCATCGCGCCGGAAGGAACACGAACCATCAGCCCGCGGCTGGGGCCATTCAAAAAGGGAGCATTTCATCTGGCGATGCAGGCGGGCGTCCCTGTCGTGCCAATCGTCATTCACAACGCTATCGACGTTGCGCCAAAGGGCGAATTCGTATTTCGCTCGGCGACTGTCGATGTAGAAGTGCTCCCGCCTATTGACACCAGCGACTGGCGAGGGAGGACGATGAATAAACACGTTGCCGAGGTACGCAAGCAATTCCTTCGTGTCCTGAAGCAGGAGGAGCAATCCACGCCTGCACAGGACCAGCCGCAGACCGAGATCGAACCGGAGATCGATACAGACGATGAATCGTCCACTGAAAAATGGGACAACGTCGTACTGAGTAAATGGGACTGAGTACCGGGCTCATGAACATCGGCGACATACACACGATCGCGAATGGCCAGCCCGTCATATATCTGCTGGATGCGGCAAACAGTTTCGAGGAAGACCTGCTTCGGGAGTGGCTAAAAAAAGAGCGATCGCCCGATGAAACGAACGCGCAGCCATTCACAGTGCCGATCCTGCATTCCGACAACAGCGATCGCCTGAGCCACGCGTTAAGCGCGCCCGATGACACACTGATCGCGCCGCTGCGTATAGTCTGGCAGGCGCCCGGCATGGCGAAGGAGACGCCGAGAATACGGGACCTGCTATTGGGGGACCGGCGCCGGCCCTGGAAAACGTGGGCGAAACGAATTCACAGTAAACATCCCGAGCGGGTGGCGTACGTGCTTGGGCAACCGGCGACCATCGGCGAGATTCGCGAGCGCCACAAGCTGAACGCGAATGTCGCTGACGAGGAAACGCCCGACGGATTTGCCAAGTTCGTTGAGCGACAGGCCAGCCTGGTGCTCGATATCGCCGAACGGAGTCTGCAAGGCAGTCGATACAAAGTCCCAAAATTCGTTGCTGAGAATCTCAAGTCGGGGGAAAAACTGAATTCCGCAATCGACGAGCTGTCCAGCGAGCTCGGCCGGCCGCGACAAGAGCTGATGAGCGAAGCGCAAGGCTATATGCGGGAGATGATCGCCAGGCCTTCCACCTTCTGGATCGATGTCATGGGCGCGCTCAGTCGCGTGGTCTGCTCGCAGGGCTATGAGGCAGAAATTGTCGTTGACAAAAAGAGCGTTGAGCGAGTTCGGGAATTGGTGCGGGAGAATCCAGCCATGATCCTGTGGACCCACAAGTCTCATATCGATGGCTTCGCGATGACCACCGTGTGTTTCGAAAACGATTTTCCGGCGCCGCATATTCTGGGTGGCGTCAACATGGCATTCGCGGGATTCGGCTTTATCGGCCGCAGGACGCCCGCGATATTCATACGACGGTCGTTCCAGGACAACCCGGTCTACAAACTCGTTTTGCGGCATTACATCGGTTATTTGATGGAGAAGCGATTTCCGTTGAGCTGGGCGTTCGAGGGCACCCGGTCACGCGTCGGTAAGTTGATGCCGCCACGTTATGGGCTGCTGAAGTACGCACTTGATGCAGCTCGCGAAACGGATGCACGCAATATTCACTTGATTCCGGTAACCATCAGCTATGACTTCATCAGCGATGTTTCCGATTATGTCGCCGAACAAACCGGCACCAAGAAGACGCCGGAATCGCTGCGATGGTTCCTGGGCTACGTAAGGCGATTGCGACAGCCGTTAGGCAAGGTCTACATGAACTTCGGTGAACCGGTGGTGTTGGATCAGGCGCCGCCCGAAGGAGACCGGATGGCATTGTCGAAAGTGGCCTTTCAGGTAGCCCTCAATGCCAATGCGGCCACGCCGATCACTTTGCCTTCTCTCGGTTGCCTGGTTCTCCTCGGTGCAACGCCGCAGGCACTGACTAGCGAAGAAATGAGAGTCGAGGTGATCGCCCTGATCGAGTGGGCTAATCGCCGGAATATTCAGCTGACCAGTGACTTCGATCTGCAAAACGTCGATCACTTGCGCGCGATTGTCAGCATCATGATCGAAAGCGGTCTCATCACCCGGTATGCAGAGGGACCGCAATCGGTTTATGGCATCACACCGGACCGGCAATTGCAGGCAAGCTACTATCGAAATACGGTTATTCACTACTTTGTCAACAAAGCGATAACCGAACTGGCACTTGCGAAAGCAAGCGACGCGCAGGGAGAGAATGCGGAAGCGGTATTCTGGAAAGAAGCCAAGCGCATACGCGACCTGATGAAGTTCGAGTTTTTTTACCCACCGGTACTTGAATTCAAGGAGCAGATTCGCGAGGAACTCAGCGACATTCAATCGCAATGGCAGTCGGTAATGGCGGAAGGTAGCGCCGCGATCGGTCAGATGCTGGCAGCGATGCAGCCCTATGTCGCCCATGCGACGCTATTGCACTTTGTCGAAGCTTACTCGGTTGTTGCAGACCTGCTCGCAGATCTGCCCGCGACTGAGGCATTCGACGAAAAGGACTGCGTAGCGCGCGCCAGCAAATATGCGCGGCAACTGAACCTGCAGCGCCGAATTTCCAGCGAGGCATCCATCAGCGAACTGTTGTTCCGAAATGCTTACAAATTATTGGAAAATCAAGGTCTTACTGAAGCGGGGGATGATGCTCTGCCGCCTCGGCGCAACGCCATCGCACTGGAATTGCGGGATTTGCTGGCGAGATTGCATAGAATCGCCGCCCTGGCCGTGACCGCCCGCGGTAAAAAACTGCGGATCTCGGAGGGCCAGGAGATACCGGCTGCCAAGGCAAGCAGTCAATAGTTCAGGACAGGAATCAGATGAAACAACTCAGCGCACAGGATGCACAGTTCTTATACATGGAGTCGGATGACAATCTGACTCATGTCACTGCCGTGTATGTGTACGATCCATCGACTGCCGCGAAAGGCAGCGTTCGCTTCAAGGACATTATTCAACATGTCGAGAGTCGGCTTGACGCATCGCCGATTTTTACTCGACGACTCGTTCGCGTCCCATTTGAACTGGACTACCCGTACTGGGTCGATGACGATCATTTCGACATCGAGTTTCACATTCGTCATGGCCGGCTACCCGATCCCGGTGACTGGCGGCAGTTTTGCATACACATGGCCCGTTATCATTCACGCCCAATGGCGATGCGACGCCCACCGTGGGAAATGTTCGTGGTGGAAGGGCTGGACAGGGTGGAAGGCTTGCCGCCAGGAAGTTACGCGATCGCGACCAAGATTCACCATGCCGCCGTGGACGGCGCGTCGGCCATGAAATTCTTCGGATCGCTATGTGATATCGATGCCCTCGGAACGCCCTTGTTCGAAGCAGAAACGGTCGAGCGCGCCCCTCGACCTTCGATTACAGAAATGTTGGGGCGCGCCGTAATCAATAACGTGAAGTCTCCGGTACGCATGGTCGATACATTTGTTCGTAATGCGCCGACCTTATTCCAAGCCGTACAAAACAAATTGCGTCCGGATGACGACGGTGCCGGCGTACCCGATACACGCTTCAACGTAAAAGTGTCGCCGCACAAGATGTTCGAGGCAACAGTTTTCGATCTGGCCGATTTCAAGAGAATCAGGCAGGCCAGCGACGGCGCCACGATCAATGACGTCGTGCTTACGGTTTGCGGCGGTGGCCTGAGAAAATATCTGCAACACCACAACGAACTTCCCGACAGGTCGCTGGTTGCCTGGGTCCCGATCAACGCGCGGCCGAGAAAGAGCGTCTCTGACGATGCGGGGCAGGGTGGAAATCGCATCACTGCGATGACGACCCGCATATTCACCGACATCGAGCGCCCCCTGGCAAGACTTGGCCAGGTGAGCAAGACCACCAGAAAGTCCAAAGAGGCCAAGTCGGGCTTGTCGGCACGCCTGATGACGGATCTGACCCAGCACGTGCCCGCCGCTACGCAGCTTCTAGCCGGACGCCTCGTGTTGCGGGCAGGCATGGCGCCGAAACTGTGCAATTTATTCATATCGAATGTGCCGGGTCCGCAAACCACGCTCTATATGAACGGCGCAAAAATCCTGCACAGCTATGCCATGGCGCCGCTGGCCAATGGTATGGGGCTGTTTATCGCGACGCCGAGTTATAACGGTCAAATTTCATTCAGCGTTACGTCGACACGCGAAATCCTTCCCGATATCGAGTTCTTCATGCAGTGTCTGCGAGATTCGCTGCAGGAATTGCTCGAAGCTGCCGACGTCGTGCTCGATGCCGCCGATCGGCCCGCGCCAAAGGTCGTGGCTCCGCAATGACGCGTGCCGATGGGACGCTCCGGACGCTTGCCGGCGCTTCTCTTTATTATCAAAGCTGGCTTCCGGACGATACGCCGACTGGCGTATTGCTGGTTGCGCACGGTCTTGCCGAACATTCCGGTCGTTACGAGCACTTTGCATCGTTCTTCGTCGCTCGTGGATACGCGGTGTTCGCGATCGATCATCTGGGGCACGGCAAGTCCGACGGCGACCGTTGCCACATCAGACAATTCTCCGATTACACTGACGGCATTTCCCTGCTGCTGGACCAGGTGCGTGAAGAATGCCCGGCAACGCCGGTGTTTTTGATCGGCCATAGCATGGGCGGACTGATCGCGACCCGTTTCCTGATTGACAAGCAGGCAGAATTTGCCGGCTGTGTTCTTTCCGGCCCGCTCCTGGAGGCTGCAGCCAAACCTCCGGCGTTTCAGCTATTGCTCGTGAGATTTTTCTCGAGAGTCTTGCCAAAACTTCGTGTGATGCCGCTCGACGCCTCACAAGTGAGCCGGGATCCAGCGGTCGTTGAAAAGTATCGAAACGACCCGCTCGTCTTTACAGGAAAGGTCACGGCGAGACTCGTCGAGCAACTGTTCAGCGAAATGGCCTGGCTGAGGGATCAGCTCGAACGAATCCGATTGCCAATACTCATTTTGCATGGCTCGGAAGACGGGCTGACTTCGCCGGAGGGATCGAAAACGCTACATGAAAATGCTGCATCCGATAACAAAAAGCTCATCATTTATGAGGGCCTGTATCATGAGGTCTATAACGAACCGGAACAGGAAGCAGTAATGAACGATGTTGTGAACTGGCTGGTGACTGTTCGATGAACGGTTTGCTATGGCTGCTCGCGATCCTTGGACTTGCATTCGCAGGCGTATACTTTTTCGCCCCGGCATACCTGGTTGCCCTCACGATCGGGCTTGTGCGGCGATGGGGCCGCCTGTCACCA
>CAYLSX010000067.1:9369-11501 GCA_964386685.1 uncultured Woeseiaceae bacterium
CCGAAACGATGGCTGCTTCCATTCCGAACAACAAGGTCGTCATATTTGAAGATGCCGGCCATATACCGATGATCGAAAAGCCGCGGGAATCGGCACTACATCACCTCGAATTGATTGCCGGACTGTCATCGCGGACTGGCGCCGTTGCCCGCTATGATGGTGAGTCAGATCAACAGCGCAAAGAGGCAGTATGACTGAGCCGATTGATTTCTACTTCGACTTTTCTTCTTCGTACTCATATATCGGCCAGCACAGACTGCAAGATTTAGCAGGTATGCATGGCCGGGAAGTTCGTTGGAAGCCGATAGCGCTTGGCGCAATCTTCAAGTCCATTGGCTCCGGACCGCATTCTCCCGAGACGTCAAAAGGAACCTACGTCTGGAAGGACGTCGAGCGATCCGCCGCCGATGCCGGCCTGCCATATCTTTGGCCGAAGCCGTTTCCTTTCAATAGCCTGATGGCCGCCCGTATCTTCTACTACATTGGAAAAAAAGACGAAGCCAAGGCAATCGAGTGGGCCCGCGCCGTCTTTGACGCCAGTTTCGGTCAGGGCAAAGATTGTTCCGACTCCACCGAGCTTGCGGCAATCGCAATCAAACTAGATCTGAATGCCGACGAATTGCTCGAAGCGTGCAATCAGGACGAGATAAAACAGAAACTGAAACAGGTCACGGCCGAAGCAATGCAAAAAGGCGTATTCGGGGCGCCGACATTTTTTGTCGACGGTGACATGTACTGGGGAGCAGACCGCATTGATCAGATGAACCGGTACCTGGGCCGGCAATTGCCGTCGGGTTCGTAATCGCCCGTTAGCGCTTATCCGATCGAGTGGGTGATCTCACCGAGTTTCTTAGTGAGCAACGGATTCTCACGGTAGTCGATCGGAATAACGACCAGGCTCGGACCCTCTTCATTGAAGGCTGATTCCAGCGCCGCAGCGAGCTGTTCACTCTTAGAGACGTAGTGCCCGTGCCAGCCGAACGCATCGGCCAGTTTCTTCCAGTCCGGATTGCCGAATGACAGGTCGGTATGCCGCCCGAACTCGTTGTCCTGCTTCCACGCGATCAGACCGTATTCATTGTCTGCCCAGACCAGGACGACGATGTTGCTGCCGATACGCTTGGCTGTTTCCATTTCCTGGACGTTCATGAGGAAACCTGCGTCGCCGGCAATCGCCAATATTCGTCGCGCCGGGAATACAATGTTGGCGGCGATAGCGCCAGGCAAGGCGAAGCCCATCGAGCAGAAGCCGTTCGGGATCAGACAGGTATTCGGTTCGTGACACTGATAGTGCCGCGCGATCCACATTTTGTGAGCGCCAACGTCCGATAACAGAATATCCTCAGGCCCCAGCGTCTGACGCGCATCCCATAGTGCTTTTTGCGGCCTTATCGAACCATCGGTCTTGTCGTCCTTGTACTCCTCGAACTCCGCAGTCATCTTGTCGCGGCATTTGCGCTGACCGCTGAGTTCGTATGCCGGCAGATCGTCTACCTCGATTCTCTGGTTGAACATCCAGAGCGTGTGGGCAAGATCGCCGATCAATTCGACGTCTGGGTGATAGTTGGCATCGATTTCGGCGGGCAGGAAGTCCGCGTGAATGATTGTTTTGTCACGATTCGGATTCCACGACTTCGGATGGTACTCGACCATGTCAAAGCCCAGTGTAATGACAAGGTCTGCATCATCTATGGCCAGCGACACATAGTCCTTGCTGCCGAGACCAATCGTATACAGGCAATAGTCCGCATCCATATCGACGCAGCCTTTGGCCATGAATGTGCTGATGACGCCTATGCCGGTTTTTTCACAAAACCGACGAAGCTGTTGACTCGCCCGCTTTCGAATACAGCCATTTCCGGCAAGAATGACCGGTCTTTTCGCCTTCTTCAGCATATCGAATGACTTATTGAAGATCTTGTCATCCGGTACCGAGCGTCGGAACCGTTTCGGTGTCATCGGACCGTGTTCGGCATCCTGTTTGGCCACGTTTTCCGGCAGCTCGATAAGTACCGCACCGGGTTTTTCTGTGCGGGCGATCCGCACTGCCTTACGGACGATCTCCGGAATGGTGTCTGGGTGGATAATCGTCGTCGCCCACTTGGTGACGGGCTCGAACATCTTCACGACGT
>CAYLSX010000068.1:0-11424 GCA_964386685.1 uncultured Woeseiaceae bacterium
ATATGGTTCCTTGTGGCCACTGATGCTTGTCCATTCGGCAGACAAATGCCAAACTTGGGGCCAAAGATCGGGCCAGGCAGAACAATAACGGCCCGAATAAGAATATCTCCGTAAGAGAGGTCGATAGTGGAAGTCGATGTAAAACAACCGGTCTCGGTAAACGAGTTCGATCGCATAGCTGCCTATTGGGTGATGACAGTCGTCGGCAATCCGCGAGTCACTGTCAGGCTTTGGGACGGTAACGAGTTTTACTTCGCAGATGGAACTCCTGTTGGCACTATGGAGTTTCGCGACAGAAGGGCGCTACTGAACCTGGCTTTTTCCCAGTCCGTCGGATTCGGTGACGGATACAGCGAGGGCAGAATAAGAATACACGCAGACATTCTCGATTTCTTGCGTGAAATAGCCAGGGCGATCTCCAGTCGGCCAAACCAGAATTACTACGCTAGCAAGCTCCTCTCCCTGCTCCGAGCTGTGCGGGGTAACACGCTGTCGCGTTCGAAGAACAACGTTCACCACCACTACGATCTCGGCAATGATTTCTATGAAATGTGGCTCGACGAAAGCATGGTCTATACCTGTGCCTATTACGCCGACAGGGATGCAACGTTGGCCGAAGCGCAAGTCGCCAAGCTCGATCATGTGTGCCGCAAGCTTGAGCTCCAGCCGGGCCAGGATGTCATCGAGGCCGGCTGCGGATGGGGCGCGCTCGCGATGCACATGGCCGAAAACTACGGCGTTAACGTCAAGGCCTATAACAACTCCCGCGAGCAGGTTAGTTTGGCACGCGAAAAAGCGGCAGCCAGAGGTCTTGCCGGTCAGGTCGAGTTCGTCGAAGCTGACTACCGGACAATCTCGGACAAGTGCGATGTATTCGTATCGGTTGGCATGCTTGAGCATGTCGGGCTGAAAAACTTTCATTCGCTCGGCAAAGTCATCGATGGCTGTCTGAAGCCGAACGGCCGCGGGCTGCTCCACTCGATCGGGCGCAGCCACCCGAAGCCAACCGATGCCTGGATCAGCAAGCGTATCTTCCCAGGTGGTCACATTCCGAGCCTGGGCGAAATTACCGCGGTATTCGAGCCTCACAAATTTTCGATATTGGATGTCGAAAACCTTCGTCTTCATTACGCCAGGACCTGTGCCGAATGGCTGCATAACTTCGATGCCGTAAGTGAGAAAGTCGGCGACATGTACAGCGAGGATTTCGTGCGAGCCTGGCGTTTATATCTTGCCGGATCATCTACGGCCTTCGAGACCGGCACTTTGCAACTCTATCAAATCGTTTTTGCGCCACATGGCTGTAATAACATGCCATGGACGCGAAAGTTCTTGTACTCGCCGGAATCCGCCGAAGGCTAGCCTGCCGTGCAGGAAGTTGACGCGCTAATTATTGGAGGTGGGCCAGCAGGCTCGACCTGCGCCTGGAAGTTGCGTCAGGCTGGCGTCAATGTTCTCGTTCTGGATCTTGCGAGTTTTCCAAGAACGAAACTGTGCGCCGGATGGATCACGCCGGAAGTTGTTGACGATCTCGATTTCGATATCGATGCCTATCCACACAGTTTCATGAGTTTTGACAAACTGCATTTCCATTTCAAGCACTTCAACTTTTCAAAAAAAACCACTCAGCACTCAATTCGTCGATTAGAGTTTGACGATTTTCTGCTGCGTCGTTCTGGCGCGCCTGTGCATGAACACAGGGTCAGGAAAATCGAAAAACGAAATGGATCGTACATCGTTGACGATGAGTATCGATGCAGATACTTGGTCGGCGCCGGCGGAACTCGGTGCCCCGTATATCGCGAGTTATTTCACGATTTGAATCCGCGCGCGAAGTTGTTGCAGACTGCGACTCTCGAAAAGGAATTTCCATACGATTGGGAAAATCAGGAGTGCCACCTCTGGTTCTTCAAAGATGGACTACCCGGTTACGCGTGGTATGTGCCGAAAAGGAACGGCCACATCAATGTCGGTCTCGGTGGCAAAGCCGACAAACTGAAAACCAGCAACGGCCGCCTCAAGGATTACTGGAAGAGCTTTACGGAAAATCTCGAGAGTGAGGGATTGGTGCATGGCGCCGAGTATGAGCCCACCGGCTATAGTTATTATCTGCGTGGCAGTGTTGACGTCGTCCGGGACGACAACGCCTTCATCATAGGGGATGCGGTTGGGCTCGCGTCCGTCGACATGGGCGAGGGTATCGGCCCGGCGATTCACAGTGCAATCCTCGCGGCAGATGCAATCACCAGTAACAGCGAATACGATCTCAAGCGTCTTGCGCGCTTCAGCATTCCCGGTTTTTTCCGGAACCGGGGCGAGCAGGCACGCCTGTCTGCATTCGGCGACAGAGAACCGGTCTCGCTGCCATAAAATCGCTTAATCAAGCGTCAGATTTATCTCATTTCGAAAGTCTTACCCGGGTCGTCGTCTAAGTCGTTTCATTGTCGCGTCAGATGTGGCATACAGGCACACGGACACATGCCTAGGAGTCCCTCATGAGAACCGCCCTGGTTTTATTCGTCGCAATTTTGGGATTGCCATCGCTTACCGCTGCAGACGTCGTCGTTCCCATCGATTCAGTTAAACAATTCGTCAATATTCGCGCTGAGGCAAACGCCGAGTCTGACGTGATAGGCAGGCTATATCAGGGCGACAACATGCCGCTGGTGAGTTCGTTAGAAGGTTGGCGCGAAATCGAAATCGAGCCCGGCTTGAACGGCTACATTAGCTCAGACTGGACGAACGTGGTCGGCGAGGCCGACACATCGGCAGATGCGCACGAAGCGCCGGCACCCGAGCCGGTTGAAGAGCCGGCTCCTGAGACATCGCCGGAAGAAGTCGTCGAGGAGGCGCCCGCCGACGAGACCATAATTGAAGAGCCAGCTCCGGAGCCGTCTGTCGAGGCTGAAGAGGTGGAAGCGAGTGCTGAGGTTGTGGAGCCTGAGGCTGACGAGCCTGTGGCGGCATCGGTGCTTCCCGCACTACCCGGTCCGCAAGGACCGCGGGGTGAAATGGGTCCCGTTGGCCCGCCAGGTCCAGCCGGACCAGCGGGTGCTGCGACACTCGAAGGCTCGGTCGATTTCCTGACGAAGTTTACGGATCCCACCGTTGGTGGGTCTTCACAGATTTATGACGATGGCAGGAACATCGGCATCGGCACAACCGAACCGAAACAACGGCTCGAAGTAAACGGCAGCATCCAGATTCACGACCGAAACAGCAATGTTGCGGGCCTGATAATTACGCAGTCATCCGGCGAGACCGGTTACATCATGCATAACCGCGGCAGCACACTAACGATTGGTGCGGGTTCTGTCGACCGCATAACAATTGACGGCGACGGCAATGTCGGCATAGGCCGGGAACGCCCGACGCAGCCGCTGCAGATGGCCAGCGGAGCTCACGTTACCGTAGGTGGTGTCTGGACCAATAACTCTTCAAAGAAAGACAAGGAAAATATCGCCGATCTGACGGCCGAAGAGGCGCTGAAGGTTCTTGCCGCGCTGGAGCCTGTTCGCTTCAACTATAGAGCCGATTCTACGGACGAATACATCGGTTTTATTGCTGAAGATGTTCCGGATCTCGTCGCCAGCAAGGACCGACAGGGCTTGAGCGCCATGGACATCGTTGCAGTCCTGACAAAGGTCGTTCAAGCGCAGCAGGAACAAATCGACGAGCTGGAGGCGCAGCTCATTAAATAACAGAAGCGGCTATCAGGCCGGCTTCCAGTTCATCCGGGCCCTGTACCCGGACAGATGCTATGCCCTCGGCCCCGGCTGCTTCGACATTGAGCGGGTTGTCGTCGAAGAAGAGAATCTCCTCCGGCCGGCACGCATAGCTTTCTATCACTTGTAAAAAACACGCCTGATCGGGCTTGAGCAAACCGGACTCATAGGACAGGAAGCAACGGTCAAATCTGTTGCCAAACTTCCCGGGTAGGTCCGCTTGTTGCCAGTGCAGCGCATTGGTATTTGACAAGATGGCACATTCGTAACGTAGTGGTATGCGGCCAACCAGTTCGATGGCCTTCGGATAAAATCCATCGGGCCAACTGTTGAACCGATCAAGGAGTTCCTGCCAGTCCATCGGCAATTTCATTTCCGTAATCACGCTCTCAGCGAATTCATCGCAATCGATCTGGCCGGATTCGAAAGCGCGCACCGACGGAGACATGATCCAGGTGCGCAGGAAGTCGCTGTCGTCGATCTGAAGCCCGAAAGTCGAAATCGGATCACGTAGCTTCAGCAATACGCCGCCGAGATCGAATAGGATGACCTTGTAGTTTTCCGGACTGCCCATGCTTTCCTGCATCAATCCCTGACTTTCGTATTCCAGAGCGTTGCCGCCAGCAACATGGAAACCACTGATGTACCGATCCAGAATTGGATGGCCAGGTCGAAGTCATAGCTGCGAACGCCGTCCACCATCGTCATGCCCTGAGAAATCAAAGTGGCACTGACGTTTTCCTGGGTGGCGGCGCCGAGGTAACTGAACACGCCGACGAAACCCATCGCGGCGCCGGTTGCGCCCCTCGGTGCAATGTCCACACCGAAAAGTCCGCCAATCGATGCGATGAGTCCGCTCAGCGCTGCTCCGTAAACAACAAAGGCGAAAAATAATACGACGTCGTTTGCGGGTCCGAAAAATATGACAAGGAGCGCGGCGATTTCTGCTACGGCGAAAATGAGGTTTGCCGGCGGCCTGCGGGCGTCGAAACACTTGTCCGATAAATAACCGTAGGCAATAGAGCCAACGATTCCTGCGATCGTGTTGACGGCAAGGTAAAAGCCCGCATCAAGCAGCGAATAGCCGCGAATCTCCTGCAAATACAAAACGCCCCAGCTATTGATTGCGTAACGAGTCACGTACATCAGTGCGCTCGATATGGCGACAATCCACATGGCGCGAATGCCGAAAATTATTTTCTGGGTTTGCCAGGTGCTCTTTTCCTTGGGCGGCTCCGATTTCTCGCCGAGCCAATCACTAACTCTCGGCAATCCGATGGTCGGCGGCGCATTGCGCATGAATGAGTAAACCCACGCCGCAACGGCGATGCACACGATGCCTGGCGTCACATACCCGTAACGCCAGCCGTAAGCAGCGACGATCGCTGCAATGACGTAAAAAGTAATTCCTTCGCCGATTGAGTGAGACGCGCTCCAGATGCCATAGCGACGGCCGCGTTCATGAAAGCCGAACCAGTTTGTAATGGTAATGATGGCCGCGGGCGCCGCCATGCCCTGAAACCAGCCATTGAGCGCCCAAAGCGACACGGACACCCAGAGCAAGGTCGACGAACCCATCGCGAGATTGAGCAGTGCCGACAGGAAGATGCTTGCGCTGAAAAATACCCTCGGCTTGATGTAGTCGGACATGAAACCGTTAAAAAACTTGCCCGCCGCATATCCATAGAACAAGGCGGCGCCAATCATGCCCAGCTCCTCGACAGTGAAAATGCCACCATCGATCAAGGGCTTCTTGACGATCGAAAGGCCAAGCCGGCAGGTATAGATGAAGCCGTATCCCAGCGTAATCGCGAGCATGATCCGCAGGCGCTGTCTGCGAAAGACCCGATCGACGTCCTGCTCGCCGACCGCCGCGGCTTCTGTCTGCACAGACACTCCCTCAATGATACGGGGACCGTCCCCATTCATTTAACAATAACCTGAATTGCTCGTCGTGGCCCTGTCAACCCTCGTCGGATTGCCACGTTGAAAGGGTAACAAGGGCTAAATCATATGGATACAAGGAGTACGGATATGAAAATCAGGAAAGTTTGCGACATGGCAGTCATCCCATTGTTCGTATTTGTTACCGCAATTTTCAGCAGCAGCGTTCTTGCCGATCAGGGCGATCGCATCGAAGATCGACTGGATAATCGCGGCGACCGCATCGAAGACCGGCTTGACAAAAAAGGTGATCGTATAAACGACCGCCTGGACAAAAAAGGCGATCGTATTGATCGTCGGCTTGATCGAAAGTCAGACCGTGCTGCGGATGCCGGCCGCGACCGCCTGTCGAAAAGGCTCGACAAACAAGGCGATCGCATAAACCGCCGTTTGGACAAGAAAGGCAAGCGCATTGATCGTCGTCTGGACAGGAAAGGTCACAGAGTCGATCGACGCCACGACAGCCGCGGCGATCGGATCAACCGCCGCCGCTAGTATTCTGCAATTCGAGAGTGTGGGGGACGGACTCAGGTCCGTCTCCCTTTTTTATTCTTCGGCTTTGAGTATGTCATCCCAGCGGCGTCTGAGCTGGTCCGCCTTGTAACTCTGTATCTGATACGTCCAGCCACCGACCCTGTTATTAATCCTTATGGCTGCATCCGATGCTGCGTCGGTTTGATCGGCGCTTACGGTAATCCAGGTGTTCTCGTCGCGGATCGATGACTTCACGGTTATCTTCAGGCCATCGAATGTCGTAAATACGGTTGTCGCCGCACTGTCACTTTGCTCGGACGCTTCGGTGACACCCTCCAGCCTCAGGCCGCTCAATACGCCAGCCATACCATCGACGATGCTTGGGTAATTGAGCTCGCGGCCATCCGGCATATCGGCAACGCTGTAGTCGGTGACTGCTGCATCTTCTTTGTGAATGCGAATCGTCTCGCCATCACTGTGCGTTACGGTTACCGACTGAATGAGCGATGAGTCGATGTCGAGTATGTCCCGCAACAACCAGCCCGTCAGGTCATCCGGAAAGGTCGGATTTTGATCAATCAACCAGCTCTTTTCCTGACCGGAAATACGCGCATAACGGTATTTCCTCTGCGCAAGATTGCCGATGATGATCCTGCGCACCGAATCCGGGCCGGTGAGCCGAATCTCGGTGCCCTGGCTTTCGGCAGACCTGTCCTCGACGCCGAGCTGCCGGTACATCTCCGCCTTGGACGTCTTTTCCTCGAGTTTCCTGGCGTCGGCGAGCGACAACAGTAGTTGCCGAAGCTTGCCGGTATCAACTGGATAATTCTTATATTCGGCTATCACCCATTGATCGGCATCGCTCTTCAACGTGACTGTTTTGCCGGCCTTGTAGATCGAAACCTCTGTAAGGTCATTGATCTCCGCCTTCAGATCGGGAAGGAGCAAACCACCGGCAGACGTATCGCTGCTATTGTTCGACAAAGTAGTGGCAAGGAGTCCCGCCAGCAAAACGAGCAATATGATCGCAAGTGTTCTTATCTGCCGCGTATTCATGTGCCCTCACGACGACTTCGGCGCCAGACGGCGAACAGAACGAATACAGTCAACAGAGTGGGCACCAGGGCAGTATTGATTATCTTGAGCCTTGTGCCGAGCTGTTCGATGTTCTTATCAAGATTTCGTTGCACCGCTCTCAGTTCCTTGCGAATAGCAGCGCGTTGGTCGATGAAGCGATCGACCTCCGTTTGCTGCTCCGGCGACATTAGAATATTGCCCGTGTCTTCCCGCGAAGACTGCAGTTCGCCGAGCCGCCGTTCTGTCTCAGCGAGCTCGTTCTGCAGCCGTTGTTCCGTTTCGCGATATTCGGCTTCTGCCTCTACACGCAGTTCCTCGACCTTCGTGAATGGACGGGAATAGGTCGCGCGACTGCGCACGGCTATCAGTTCGGCGCTGCCCAGAAGGCTCTCCAGCGCGTTGACAACAAATGCGCCGTTACTTGCAAAGGCATTGGCAATGCGTTGGCCGAGGAAGTTTTGCTGTTGCACCCACAGCCTGTCACTCAGGATATCGACGTCTGCAACGACGATCATGTTGACCGAGTCGGTCGATTGCGAGAGATGCCCGGCTGTATCTGGCTCGGCTGACTCCGAATCGTCCTCCGGCGACACGCCAGTTGCCGGCGGACCATCCGGAAATGCACTAGGCAATGATCCGCTTATCCTCGCAGCGATAACGTATGTCTCGCCGCTCGGGATAAAGCCGTCTAGCAGCGAGGACGGGTCCTGCAAAAAGCTGAAACGGCTCGATGCCACAATGCCGGATGCGGTGCCGCTGCTGATTAGCGGCTCCATTGTGGCTGCGCTGCCCTCGGCAATACTCAGATGTCCGGCAACGCCGACATTTATCGTATTCAGGCCCGCGGTAATCACATCGTCGCTGTTGAGCTGTGCTTCGGTTATGCCAAGCAATCCCGGGTGCCGCATCGGTCGGCCAGCCGGGCCCGCCGAGACCGGCAGGGCAAGCTGCGCGTCAGCGACAACATCGTTCGGCGAAAATTGCAGGCCCCAGGCGCCGAACAGGGTCGGCAGATCCGAGTTCTGCCCCTGTGGCGGCATACCTGGTGGCATGCCCTGGATTGGTGCCGCCGGATCGGATTCCGCCAGCGGATCGACGAAGATCATCGCCGTGCCGCCTTTGAGAATGAATTGATCGATCGCGTACAGCATCGAGTTACTTAGACTTTTCGGTTGCACGATCCAGAGCATGCTGACGTCGTCATCGACAACGTCAATGTCGGCGCCGAGATCGCGCAACTCAAACAATTGCTGCACCTGCTCGTAAATAACCCAGGCAGGGATCATTTGCTGTGTCTGAGGATCGAAGCTGCCGCTCATCGGCGCGCCGGAGATCAGCCCGATGACTTTACGCTCCGGATTGGCCAAGGTACTGACAAGTTTCGCTATGTCGTATTCGAGAAACTGTTCCTTGTCCAGCTGGAAGAATGGAATGATTTCCTCGTTGTCGATGCTGTCCGTGCCTGCGAGGCCCATATATACGGCGTCCGGTGATCCGGCGATGCCGACGCCTTGCAGGCCGAATTGTGCTGCCCGATCCTCATCCTCTGAAAAAGGCAGCGGATCGATGACGAAGAGATTAATGTTTCCGTTCGCAGCAAGCCTGAATTCATCCAGCATCTCGCGGACCCGGTTCGCGTAACTACGGATCGTCGGAGCATTCTCGGTTGCCTTGTCCGAATAATAGAAATACAGATTAATCGGTTCTTCGAGGTTTTCGAGAATCTGTTCGGTCCCGTCGGACAGGGTATACAGCCGGTTATCCGTCAGGTCGATGCGCCAGCCGCCAAACAACTGATTGCTAATGATAATGGCGGCGATAAATGCGAGTGCCAGGAGCAGAAGGCTGGACGTACTGATATTGCGTTGCGATGCAGTGCTCATCAGTCTGCCTGTCTCCATTGCAACACGATCGTGTTGGCGTACAGGAAACTTCCAATCAATAATCCGAAATAGACCAGATCGCGAAAATCGATAACGCCTTTACTGATGTTCGCGAAATGTGTCAGGAAGCTCAAGGAGGCAATGCCATCGACGAGCGCTTGTGGCGCCCAACCGGAGAACAGGTCCAGCACCATCGGAAAGCCCGACAGCAGAAAACCGAAACAAACGACAATGGTAATGACGAACGCGATTACCTGGTTCCGGGTGGTTGCTGACAGGCATGCGCCGATTGCAAGAAAACCGCCGGCCATCAGCATGCTGCCCACGTAACCGGCAAGGATGGCGCCGTTGTCCGGGTTGCCAAGATAGTTGACGGTAATCCACACGGGAAACGTCAGGGCGAGGGCGATGCCGGTGAACGCCCAGGCAGCCAGAAACTTACCCAACACGGCTTGCCAGGCAGTTATCGGCATCGTCATCAGCAATTCGATGCTGCCGGTCTTTCTTTCCTCCGCCCAAAGTCGCATCGAAATGGCGGGTACCAGAAACAAATACAGCCACGGATGGAAATTGAAAAACGATGACAGGTCCGCCTGTCCCCGCTCATAAAACTGGCCCAGATAAAACGTGAATGTGCCCATCAATACGAGATAGATCACGATGAATACATAAGCCACCGGCGTCGCGAAGTAGCTTTGCAGCTCCCGCCTGAAGAGTGCGCGAATCAGGTTCATGCTTCTGCGCCCCCCGTAATCTGACGAAATACCTCGTCCAGACGGCCCGCCTCGAGCTGAACGCTTGTGACAGTCCAGTCATTCTCCGCAACCAGATCCGACACGTCGCGCCAGGGCTGTTTGCCGCGTGCGGGGATTGCCGTAATCGTATGGTGATCGCGATCGGATTCGGTCGTCTCCACTGACGACAGCCGTCCGACCGCCGCGCGAACCGCATCAAAATTATTTCCATCGGCCAGGCCGATACGGACAGCGTTGTGATACCGGGACCCCGCTGCGAGCTGTTGCGGGCTGTCGTCTGCCAGAATCTTGCCTTTCGCGATGATGATGGCGCGGCTGCAAACAGCATCGACTTCCTCGAGAATGTGTGTCGAAATTACGATGAGCTTGTCTTTTGCCATGGAGCGGATGAGTTCGCGGACTTCGTATTTCTGATTGGGATCGAGACCGTCGGTCGGTTCGTCGAGGATCAGAACATCGGGATCGTGAAGAATGGCCTGCGCCAGCCCGACACGTCGTTTAAAACCCTTGGATAGCGTGTCGATGGTCTGATTGAGCACAGGTTCCAGGTGCAGTTTGCCGATGACATCATCGAGACGTTCCGAGCGCTTCGAGCCAGTGAGTTCGCGTAAGTCGGCGACGAAATTCAAAAATGTCCCCGGGGTCATCTCCGGGTAGCAGGGGGCACCCTCAGGCAGATAGCCGAGGCGCCGCCTTGCCGCCAGTGCATCGCTCTCGATATCGTGGCCACAAACAGAGGCGCTCCCGGCACTGGGCGCCACAAAGCCGGTAATCATTTTCATCGTGGTCGACTTGCCGGCGCCGTTCGGCCCGAGAAAGCCAAGAACCTCGCCCGGCTCGCATTTGAAGCTCAGATTGTCGACCACCGTGTGATGGCCATATTTCTTGGTAAGACTGTCGATTTCGATCATATATAAGGAATACCCGTAGCCCGGCGGAATTTGTGCGGCTGCATCTTTTATCAAAAAGGATGGGTTCGATCAAGGCTCTGGTCACAGTACTCGAATGCTCGGGCGCGTGCGCGCCTGATGAGACAGGCTCTGGCTATTGAACACACGCCCTGAATCGTAGATCGAATGTGGTTGGCGTCGCTGCCGAGCGTCCCGCTTTGAATGATATCGACGTCGCGGCGATAGCCGCTCGTGAAATTGTCGCCATTGTCATAGGTGTAATAGCCGGCGGCATTCCAGGCCAGCGAGTTGTCCCAGCCATTGCCATGCCATGCATCGATTCGGCCTCGGATGTAACTGCCGGACCTGTCGATGGACGCGTCGTCATACCAGAGATAGACATTGGTGATCGTCATGGCAGGCAACGCCGCCGGCGTCGAGTTGTTGTAATAGAGATAGTAGTTATCGTCATTGCTGGAGGCGGGAATGTCGACGACCATGGAAAATCGAACATCAGTGGTGGGACCATCACAATTGATGACATGCCTTGGCAGTTCCTGCCAGGCAATGCCGTTGTAATAAGTCATGCGCAGATCGCTGCAGTCCGCCTGCATATCGCCGGCGGCGATCAGCGCCTGGGTATCGAGGACGGCGACTCTCGCCGTATAACCGACAT
>CAYLSX010000069.1:0-11407 GCA_964386685.1 uncultured Woeseiaceae bacterium
GTGGAGATATTCAGGCGGAATTTCTGGACGAGGTGACCCGGGATGCGACAGAGATAGGACAAATCGATCTCGACGCCGCAGAACGCGAAGCGTCGCTACGGCTGAATTCCCTAAGCTAATTGTGACGGCCGGCAGTTGATCAGGCTGTTACTGTCAGACGAAATCGAGCGACCGCTATCGGGAAAAGCAGACATACAATCGCCACAATCCATTCTCCATCTGTAGCCGTTTAAAGTCGGTTCGCATGTTTCCCAAAGAGCATAAAGCCAACAATCATTGCCAGCCCCCCAATTATGAGGTGCGGAGTATTGAGCAATAAACGAACCATATAGTCCGCATGTGGAGTAACGTCTGAGCGAAATAGATTCAGATTCAAGAACGCTCTACCGGCAATGAGCCCGACCACTCCGTCAAGAAAATAGACTGCTCCAAAAATCTTAAAGTAATAGATCATCGAATTCCTCGAGTACCAAAGCGCCGTTGCCGCCCACATTCCTGAAAGCACATGCAATATATTCCCTTCAACCCCCAGATTAAAGCCACCAATCATCCGACCATCTTCTTGAAAGAGAAATGGCATGAAATTGAGACCAACCAGAAGAAAGCACAGTATGATGTAGGAGAATGTCCAAGTCTCGAGTGAAATTTTCTTAAACATATGAATTGCTCATTGTAATCAACATTCGATATTTTCTTGTGTCCGAAGGGAAATAATTAGGCTATGAAAAGAATTAGGTTCGCCTCGAAAAAGTTCATATTCAATGCCGGAGTAATAATATTAGCTGTTTTCGCATTAATTACAGGAAAGAAAACATACGACTTTGCAGCCGCTCCAAAAGAAGAACGAGAATGTGATTTTGTATACCCACGCCACGATAATATCACCGAGCTGACTGTAAATTACGTAAAACTCGACGAAATCGGTGTCGAGATTCAACAAACTGGTGGCGTAATCAACGATGCAAGCTGCCTTAACAAAACCAACGTTTATGGGATTGTTCAAATAAGAAGCGAGGGAGACGTCGCTCAAGCACTCGAGCTCGCCCGGGAACTTGACCTCAAAATTACTCCTGCAGGCGAAAGGCACAGTATGGGAGGTCAAAGTTTTTCCAAAGGCGGGCTGGTGTTGGACATGCGAGAACTCAATGATGTGCAGGTGGACGGGGAGAACATGACCATGACTGTACAAAGCGGAGCATCCTGGAAAGAAGTACAAGCGGTTCTTGATCCAAAAGGCCTCGCTGTAAAGGCAATGCAATCAATCAATCTCTTTACAGTTGGAGGAACTTTGAGTGTTAACGCACATGGCATCGAACACAATCCGGGACAAATCGGACCAACAGTCCGCTCCATGCGAGTCATGCTTGCTGACGGCACTATTCAGCGTGTGAGCCCAACAGAAAATCGAGAGTTATTCAGCGCAGTGCTCGGAGGCTATGGCCTAACGGCGATAATTCTCGATGTGGAGCTGGATATAGTTAGGAATGATGTTTATGCCTGGAAAACTGACTATATCGACTACAAAACATTTAATGCCTTTTATGATGAGAATGTAGCTGGCAAAGAAAATGTGGGCCTCATGTATGCGCGACTTTCAATCGCACCCGGTTCATACCTCGCTGAAACAGCGGTGCATCGTTACGTAGATCCTGGTTTTGACGCGGCTGTGAAACCGCTCGGCGGTGCGTCGAAAGTGTGGATTAAACGTCTCGTTTTCAATATCTCAAAGACTGGTGGTCTAGGTAGGTGGCTCCGATGGACAACTGAAAAATATCTCGAGCCCGGCTATCACAATTGTGTCAGCCGAAATGACGTAATGTCAGGAACAAGCGAAGAGGTGTGTGTCGCCAGTCGAAACCAAAAGATGAACCAGTCGATGGAGTATCTCAATACAAGAATCAAGGACACCAACATACTTCATGAATATTTTATTCCTCACGACCACACGACAGACTTTATCGACGGACTAAGAACCATTGTCCAGGATAGTGGCGTAAACCTAATTAATGTAACCCTACGAATTGTCACCAAAGATGAACTATCTGCCCTTCCTTATGCAAAAGACGACCGGATCGCATATGTACTTTACTTTAATCAAAAACTGAACGAGCAGGACAGTCAGAAACTTGAAGGAGCGACTGTTGAATTAATTGATTTGGCAACATCGCTAAACGGAACTTACTACCTTCCATATCAACTGTATTATTCCCCGGAGCAGCTACGCGCAGCGTATCCTGAAGTCGACGCTTTTTTTGCACTCAAGAAGAAATATGATCCGGAGGAACGATTTTCAAATGCGTTTTACGAGAAGTACGGAGGCTAATCCGAGCTTCTGGCGTCATAAATTTCCTTTGCGAGAATCGGTTCATCAGTAACAATACCAAATGGCTCCTTGGAGATACCCCACTTTATGGATTCCCTGGTATTTAGAGGCCAAAGGAAGATTGGCCAGCCTTCCATAATCAACTTATCGATAACCTCCTCGGACACATGCTCATTTATGCTGAGCGCATCTGGCTTGAGTAGTTTGCGTATCCCACGCCGTGCCCGCTCGTTTTGAAGATACCACGGTAATGCAACTCTATCTTCTTCCTTTGTTGCAGCTACTCGTTCTGGATCCCAGCCAGAATCTTGAAATATAAATACAGTTTGTACACGAGGGTCGATCTTCTTTAGACGCCGAAGCACAATTGGATTGAAGGCGCTCACGAAAACTTTATCAAAAACGTCATGTTTTGAAATAATATCTACAACATCTTGCTCCATGCCCGTATCTATCGTTGTAGCTACTTTGAGTTCAACCATGAGTAACGCTTCTTCCGTTATCTCTTTCACGAACGTATCAAGTGATTCTATAAATACATCCCTGAACTCGGTTCCCTCGCCATATTTCAGACCCAAATCAAACTCGTGAAGTTGGTCGAACGTATAGCTATCAACCCTGCCTTCACCGGTGGTGAATCGTTCGAGTGATACATCATGAAAAATAAAAGTCGTCTTATCTTTGGAAAACTGTGCATCAACATCAACGCCGTCTAAGCCCCGCTCAAGCGCTAAGCGAGCGCCCACTAGGCTATTGTCAGGTGCATGATTTCCGAATCCTCTGTGCGCAAAAAAAAGCACGTGATCTTTTTTTACATTAATACTTCCTGTATAGCCTGGCTCATACAGAAATAAATAAGCCGATAAAAGAAGCAAGCTCGCAGCGAATATGCCGAAAAAAAACAGTAATTTGTGCTTCATGGTGAGAGGCGGACCCCATTAGTCGGCAGGGAAGAGGAAAGTTTACGTGTCCTCTGCGAGCATGTTAACAACAGCGAGAGGAGCAGGAGTGTGAAAAAAGGGGTACGTCCCCATCAATGCTTCACGCGATCGAGCGTGATGTATGAAAACCCGAAGGCTCTACTGCCATCGGCCGGAAAGTCCTTCTGGGAATATACCTGCCATTCTTCGCTCCTGACATCAGGAAAAAATGTATCGCCATCGACGGCGTCGTCGATGCATGTCATGTAGATACGATCAGCCTTCGACATCATTTGTTCGTAGATCTTGCCGCCGCCGATAACCATGACTTCTTCGGCGCCCTCGGCAAGTGCTAATGCTTCATCCGGCGAGGCTACAACTTCGCAGCCCTCGATCTCCAGGTCCTTCTGGCTGCTGATGACGATATTTCTTCGATCTGGCAATGGCTTGCCGATGGATTCGTACGTAAGGCGTCCCATGATGACGGGCTTGCCGACTGTCAGCTTTTTGAATCGTTTGAGGTCATCGGAAAGATGCCAGGGCAATTCGCCATCTCGACCGATGACGTTGTTCGTCGCGGTGGCAACGATGAGACTGATTTTCACACTTAGACAGCGACGGCCGCACGAATATGCGGATGACATTCGTAGTTCAGGATCTCGAAGTCCTCGAAACGATAGTCGAATATGCTAGCGGGGCGGCGCTTGATCGCGAGTCGCGGTAATGGCAGCGGTTGACGTTGCAACTGTTCGTCCGCCTGTTCCCTATGATTCAGATAAAGGTGACAGTCGCCACCCGTCCAGATGAATTCGCCGACATTCAAGTCGCATTGCTGGGCCAACATGTGCGTCAGCAATGCATAAGAGGCGATGTTGAACGGTACGCCGATGAAAATGTCAGCGCTGCGTTGATACAACTGGCAGGAGAGCTTGCCGTCCGCGACGTAGAACTGAAACATGGTATGGCAGGGAGGCAGCGCCATGTTGGGTAGCTCTGCGGCGTTCCAGGCCGAGACCAACAGACGGCGGGAATCAGGGTTGTTACGCAATCCCTCGACAAGCTCTGATATCTGATCAACTTTCTCACCGTCGGGCGCCGGCCAGTTACGCCATTGCACGCCGTAGACAGGTCCGAGCTCGCCGTCTTCGTCGGCCCACTCGTCCCAGATCGTCACGCCGTTTTCCCGGAGGTAGGAAATATTCGAATCGCCACTCAGGAACCACAGAAGCTCGTGAATGATGGAGCGCAGATGCAGCTTCTTGGTCGTAATGACAGGGAATCCCTGGCTCAGATCGAAGCGCATCTGATGACCGAACACGCTAAGCGTTCCGGTACCGGTACGATCATCTTTTCGAGCGCCGTTGTCACGCACGTGCCGCATCATCGACAAATACTGTTGCATATTAGTTGGCGTCTCCCGGAGCGGATTGGTTTCTGTAAGCGAGGATAAGCATTGTAAGACCTGCGAGAATCATTGGCACACTTAATACCTGCCCCATCGTAATCCAGCCGAAACCGAGGTAGCCGCCATCGTCGCTCAGGTGCGCATCCGGTACCCGGTAGAACTCGATGAAAAAACGAAATATCCCATACCACATCACGCTCATGGCGGAGACCGCCATATAAGGTCTCTGTTTCGCCGAGAACCACCACACGATCAGGAAAAGAACCAGTCCTTCGAACAACGCTTCATAAAGTTGCGAGGGGTGCAGCACTTGCCCGCCCACTTTGAAGCCCCAGGGCACATCCGTTGGCTTGCCCCAAAGTTCGCCGTTGATAAAGTTACCGATGCGACCGAACCCCAGCCCGAGTGGGCAGAAAGGCGCCATAAAGTCGACCATCTGCCACATCGTCTTGCCGAGTGTCCGGCCGTACAACCACATCGCGATCAGCACCCCGACGAAACCACCGTGGAAGGACATGCCACCTTTCCATATCTTGAATATATATAAAGGGTCGGCCGCCATCTCGCCCCAGCCATAGATCAGGCTATAGCCGACCCGGCCGCCGATAATCACGCCGAGCATCACGTAGAACACCAGATCGTCGACCTGTGCCGGCTTGATCGGCGAATAACTCTTCTCGGCGCGCTGTCGCGCCATCAGCCAACCGAGCACGAAACCGATGACGTACATTAGCCCGTACCAGCGAACCGTTAGCGGTCCGACAGAGAAAATATCCGGATCGATGTCGGGGTACGTGAGCATCGGCGTAGTCTAACATTGATGCGTTATAGTGCCCCGATGGGCGCGCCCTCAAAATCTGAAAATCGGCTGTCGTCAGAAACCAGTCCGTATCTGTTACAACACGCGGACAATCCCGTTCACTGGTATCCCTGGGGCGAGGATGCGCTCGAGTTCGCGAAAGAAAAAGGCAAACCAATTCTGTTGTCGGTCGGCTACTCCGCTTGTCACTGGTGTCATGTGATGGCACACGAGTCGTTTGAGGACGAGGCAACGGCGTCGCTGATGAACGAGCTGTACGTCAACATCAAGGTCGACCGCGAGGAACGTCCCGATATCGACAAGATTTATCAGACGGCGCATCAGCTAATGACACAACGGCCGGGCGGCTGGCCGCTGACGGTTTTTATCAATCCGGACGACCAGCGACCTTTTTTTGCCGGAACGTATTTTCCAAAGGACGCCCGCTACGGCATGCCGGCATTCTCCGACCTGTTACAACGCGTCGCAGACTACTTCGTCGAAAATCGCGAAGAGGTGCGTAGCCAGGGCGAGCAGTTACAAGACGTATTTGGCAGGCTCGAGCACAAACGCAACGAGACGGATGTCGAACTGAACGCAGAGCCCCTGGAGGCAGCGCGACAGAAAATTGCCGGGAGCTTCGATCGCGAGTTCGGTGGCATCGGCAGTGCACCCAAGTTTCCGCATCCCGAAAATCTCGATCGCCTGTTGCGCCACTGGAGGGCAAGCGCAAACGGGGCCGAGCCCGACGTAGACGCCTTGTTTATGGTGTCGCTCACGCTGACGCGCATGGCGGAAGGCGGCATCTACGACCAGCTCGGCGGCGGATTTTGTCGCTACTCGGTCGATCGTTACTGGCAAATCCCGCATTTCGAGAAAATGCTGTATGACAACGGCCCGTTGCTGGCGCTGTTCGCCCAGGCTTTTCTTGCCACTGGAGACAATTTGTTTGGTCGCGTCGCCAACGAAACAGCGAACTGGATGCTCGCCGATATGCAGTCACCCGAAGGTGGTTTTTATTCTACGCGCGATGCGGACTCCGAGGGCGAGGAAGGCCTGTACTACGTCTGGACGCCCGAAGAAGTGCAGCATCTGCTCGACGAGGAGACCTACCCGCTTTTCGCCGATCACTTTGGATTGAACAGCGAGGCAAATTTCGAGGGCAAGTGGCACCTGACGGTACGTAAGCAAGTCGATGACGTTGCGAGAGAAAAGATCGATGCCGCAAGACAAATTCTTTTGGAGGCCCGAAGCAAACGCGTCGCCCCCGGGCGAGACGAGAAGCAGCTGACTTCCTGGAACGGACTGGCGATTCGCGGCCTCGCGATCGCCGGCAAGATTCTCGAAAGGACTGATCTCGTTAGTGCAGCAACTGCAGCGGCGGATTTCATCGACAGGGAAATGATCCGTGACGGCCGGCTACTTGCAAGCCACAAAGACGGCGACTCGAGGTTGCCGGCCTATCTGGACGACCACGCATTCATGGTGGACGCCCTGCTTCACCTCTTGCAGGCGAACTGGAACGGGCAACACCTGGCCCTGGCGATTCGCCTCGCAGACCTGTTGCTTGATCACTTCGTCGATAATGAAAACGGCGGCTTTTACTTTACCGCCGACGACCACGAATCGTTGATGCATCGGCCGAAACCGTTGGCGGACGAGGCCACGCCTTCCGGCAACGGCATCGCGGCACTCGCATTACAGCGACTCGGCTACCTGCTCGGTGATTCGCGCTACCTCGATGCCGCGGAAGGCACCTTAAGGAATGCCTGGCAGGCCATGGTCGAGTACCCACATGGCCACGTGAGTCTCATAACGGCACTGGAAGAATATTTGACACCACCGGAGATCGTCATCATCCGCGGCCCGGCCAAAGACATAGAAAACTGGCGCGATTCAGTTGCAAAAATATATGCGCCGAGTCGGCTGGTGTTCGCGATTGATTCGCAAGCAAGTGACTTGCCTGGTGCGTTGGCGGAGCGACGAGCGGTAGACGGCCAGACTGTCGCCTATCGCTGCCTCGGTAGCCACTGCTCGTTGCCGATCACGAACCTCGATGCCTTCGCCAGCGAGCTCAGCGAAGCAAATCAGTAGTCAAACTTCTTTTCGGCAAAAAGCCGCTGCGCCGTTTGCCAAAGCGGGCCCGGTTGTCCACTGCCGACAGGTTTGCCATCGAGCTCGACGACAGGCGCGACATCCTTGCTCGAACTCGTTAACCAGATTTCATCCGCGTCTCGCGCCTCCTGCATCATCACAACCCGCTCTTCGACCTGGACGGAGCCGTCTTTACGCAGCATGTCCAACAACATCCCGCGTGTAATTCCGGGCAAAACCTGGTTATCCAGCGGTGGTGTTGTAGCGACGCCGGCCTTGATAACAAACGCATTCGCGGCACTTGCTTCGGTGATCTCTCCGGCTGCGTTATACAGGAGTGTTTCGTCCTTGCCCTCGGACTGGCCCTTCTGGAAATGTATGATGTTGCCAAGCAGTGCCGTCGATTTGATGTT
Source organism: uncultured Woeseiaceae bacterium (assembly GCA_964386685.1). GTDB lineage: Bacteria > Pseudomonadota > Gammaproteobacteria > Steroidobacterales > Woeseiaceae > JACZWL01. The sequence goes on from CAYLSX010000069.1 coordinate 7,955, forward strand.
GCAGCGACGCCAGCGCTTGTCCTCGGCGCTGGAGATTTTCAGCGGCTTGATATCTGACGACACGACAAGCTCGGAGGCAAAACCGAAAACGGTCGGGGTAACGCCGACCGGATACGCGTGATGGCGTTTGCTATCGGCGCCGCGGGTCACCTGCAAATAAATGGTCAGGTTGCCGCCACCATTCTTGTCGATGAGATTGCTGCAGACGTCTCGCCATTTTTCCAGCGTCCAGTGCAACTCGATTTCTACAGCGCTCAGTCCGCCACACATGCGCTCATAGTGAAGGCCGAACCCGATCGTCTTGCCGCCATGCACGGGAATCACTTCGTAGATGCCGTCGCCGAACAGAAAGCCACGATCCAGTGGCGAGATCCTTGCCTCATCGAGTGGCAGGTAGTCGCCGTTTAGAAAAGCAATAGTCATTCCGTCGTGATCGCCTCTTTCGCCAGAGCCACATAGTACGGCATGCACTCATCGAAGAGCGGCTTCAGGGGCTCCGGAAATGGTTCTGTCTTTGGCCTGTACGGTTGAAAACCAGTCGATCGATGCACACTTTCGTACCAGTATTCGGCCCAGATGCCGTCTTCCGGCCTGGCACCGGCCGGCCAGCTCAACATGGCGTCGTCGAACCCGATACCGATCCGCTCGCACAGCTTTTCCAATACGCCGCGAGGATTGTTGAGCGTCGCTTCCGAGTCCAGTATCGCCGGCTCCTGCCCAAGCGATTGCAGATATTGAACGAGATCCAGATGCATCTTGTAGCCGACGTCACGCAGGGTCGGCTTGCTGACCTGCTCCGCATACGACGGCAGCATGTCTCGTGGATGCCGCGTGAGCATCACATTGACCGTTTTCGACATGAACGATTGATCCAGATTGACGAGGTGATGTGTCATCTGTTTAAAGAACGCGACCGGTGTCGGCTGCGGCCCAAGAATCACGTCGGCGACCACTTTCTCACCATCGTTCTCCATCGTGGCGATGATGTCGTCGGCGCCGGGGTGATAGTCCTTCGCGGCGGTGTTTGTCAGATAGTGCGCGTACAGCGGTTCATCGTAAACGCTGGTGTCTTTGCGCTGCGCGAAGGAATACATGAGGGCCGTCGAGATGTTTCTCGGCCCGCTCCAAACGCAGATTCGGATTGGTTCTTCTGCCAACGCCCCGCCTACGATTGCGCAGCGGCGACCGCTGCCTTGATTTCGTCCTGATACAACGCTTCCAGCCTGCTCGTCATCGGGCCGAACTCGCCTTTACCGATCGTGCGTCCGTCAATCGCCGTGACGGGCGTGAGCGCACCAAACGTACCGGTCAGGAACGCCTCGTCCGCACCATAAACGTCAAACAGCGAAAAGTTTTTCTGCGAACAGGGGATATCGTTCTTGCCGCAGGCCTGGATAACCTTGGCACGCGTGATGCCGTTCATGCAGTACTGGCCGGTCGAGGTCCACACCTCATCATTCTTTACCATGAAAAAGTTAGTGGCATTGCAGGTCGAGACGAAACCATGCAAATCGAGCATCAATGCCTCGTCGGCGCCGGCCTCGATCGCCTGTACGAGCGCCATGACTTCATGCAACTTGCTATGGCAGTTCAGCCGCGGGTCGAGATAATCCGGCGAGCCTCGCCGAATCGTGCTGGTGAACAGCGTAACGCCGGACTCCTTGCTCTCCGGGCTGGCTTTCTTATGTTCTGCGATGATGACCAGGTTAGGACCGCTGACCACGAGTCGCGGGTCCTGTGAAGGCGTTTTCTTGATCCCGCGGGTCACCATGAAACGCACATGAACGTTGTCATGCATGTCGTTGGCATCGAGCGTGCGCCACAGCGCAGCGGTGAGGTCCTCGCGACTCATTTTCAGGTCCATGCCGACGGTCGCGGCCGCCTGCCAGAGTCGATCCAGGTGTTCATCCAGAAATACGAGAACACCTTCATGCAGTCGAAGGGCCTCCCAGATACCATCGCCAATCAGATATCCACTGTCGAACACGGAGATGCTGGCCTTCTCTCTCGGCACGAGATCGCCATTGACATAGATCAGGACCTTGTCATTACGTTCGTCAGCAATGGCGTTGTGCGTCCCATGAACCATTTTTTGTACTCATGATTTAATTTGCGGAACCGCTCAAGGCTGCGAACATACACGGTTAATGGCGGAATGCAATGCATTCGACATACACTAGCTAACACCCGAAAGAGAACCATTCTGATGCGAAATACCTACCTCGTTATTGCCGGACTATTGCTTGCGGCGTGCTCCAACAGTTCGACCGCTGATGGAAACGGCACTTTCGTTGCGGCGCCGGTCGCCACGTTCGACGAGCCCTGGGCAATGAGTTTTCTGCCCGATGGGCGCCTGCTGGTGACCGAAAAGAAAGGCCGCTTGTTGGTCGTTACGCAGGACGGCGAGAAGTCCCAGCCACTGTCCGGTGTACCCGAGGTGGACTACGGCGGCCAGGGCGGTTTCGGCGATGTCGTTCTGCATCCAGAATACGCATCGAACGGGCTGGTTTATATCAGTTATGTCGAAGCGGGCGAGGACAATACCCGTGGAGCCGCGGTGGCTCGCGCAACGCTCAGGCTGACGGCCGGCCGTGGCAGCCTGAATGACCTCGAAGTGATCTGGCGCCAGCATCCCAAGGTAAAGGGTAAGGGCCATTACGGTCACAGGATGGTCTTTTCGGATGATGGTTACCTGTACATATCATCTGGCGAGCGCAAGAAGTTCGATCCGGCACAGGACATGATGCAAAACCTCGGCAAAATCTTGCGCCTGCACCCCGATGGCTCGGTACCCGATGACAATCCGTTTGCGGATCGAGGCGGTGTGACAGCACAAATCTGGTCCCTCGGTCACCGAAACCCACTGGGGATTGCATTCGATGAGCAGGGCCGGCTTTGGAACATCGAGATGGGTCCACGAGGTGGCGACGAATTGAATCTGATCGTTCGTGGCGAGAACTACGGCTATCCGATCGTCTCGAACGGCCGACACTACAGCGGCAGGGACATTCCGGATCACGATACGCGACCGGAGTTTGCCGAACCGAAAGTCTGGTGGACGCCTGTGATTTCGCCCGGCGGTCTGTTGTTTTACACGGGCGACCTGTTTCCGGACTGGCAGGGTGACGCATTGATTCCCGGGCTCACGGCGAAAGCCGTGATCCGAGTCGAAATTGATGGTGACAGCGCCAGGGAATCCGCACGTTTCGATATGGGTAAACGAATTCGCGCAATCAAGCAGGGTCCCAATGGCGCGATATGGCTGCTCGAGGACCGCAAGGGCGGGCGGCTGCTGAAGCTGACGCCGTCAGTAGGCGGTTAGTTCCTGCCCGGATCGTGCCTCGATCCCGGCCCCGCTTGGGCCTTCGAAACTAACCGGCAAGGATTCTACGCGCATGCCGTTGTTGCGCATGACGACGAAATGCAGGTGCGGGCCCGTCGAAAAACCGGTGT
>CAYLSX010000070.1:0-11376 GCA_964386685.1 uncultured Woeseiaceae bacterium
GACGGACGAGAAAAAGTTTTTGTAACTCGTTTAGTGTCTTTCTGACGGCGCCGGTACTTGGATAGGGACCAAAGTAACGCCCTTTTCCCTTGCGCGCCCCGCGATGAAATTGCAATCGCGGAAACGGGTGATCGGTCGACACATATATATAAGGGTAGCTCTTGTCATCACGTAGAACGACGTTGAAGCGCGGCTTGTGCCGTTTGATCAGGTTGTACTCGAGAATCAGCGCTTCGGCTTCGGTATTGGTTACAGTTACTTCGACGCCTCGGACAAGGTCCATCATTGAACTGGTCTTGGCATCGCTGTGTGTTCGGTGAAAGTAACTGGACACGCGCTTTTTGAGATCGCGTGCTTTGCCGACATAGATGATCTGCCCTTTGGCATTCATCATGCGATAAACGCCCGGACGATGCGTCAGGCTCGCGACAAAGGATTTCGAATCAAAGTCTGATTGTTTGTCGGTGGTCACCTGGATGCCTGTGCCAATAACTCTTTTGCCCGGGCAAATACTGCGCGAAACATCTCGTCCGTCAGTCGCCGTGTATTGGTGTTGTAGCGGCTGCAATGGTAGGAGTCCAGCAAAAATAGTCCCTCGGCGAGTTCATGCTCGGCCGCATGGCCAAAAGGATAGTCGGCCTGCCTGAGTGATAAGGCTCGGACAATTGCGCGGTGGGCGATGCCGCCCAACGCGAGCATGACGGAGTTTTTCGGCAACAGGCGCAGTTCATTCGCCAGATAGCTGTTGCAGGTGTTGATCTCGGCGCCCACCGGCTTGTTGTCCGGCGGCAGGCATTTGACGGCGTTTGTGATGCGACAGTCGAGCAGCTCGAGGCCATCGTCTACAGCGCTTGCCTCCGCCTGGTTGCTGAAGCCGAAGGCATGCAAGGTCTCATAAAGCAATAATCCGGCGTGGTCGCCTGTAAACGGCCGCCCGGTGCGATTTGCGCCGTGCATCCCCGGGGCGAGACCGACGATCAGGAATCGAGCGCTGGCATCGCCGAACGGTGGCACCGGCTTGCAGTAATAATCGGGGTTCTTTTCTTTGACCGAGTCAAGAAACGCGGCCAGGCGCGGGCAATCTCGACAACTAGCGTTGAATACCTCAGTCATCCATGTGACGGATCACGGCTTCGCCAAAGCCTTTGGTGCCGAGGAGCTTCGCTCCAGGGATCAGTTGCTCTAGCTCATCCTCGACTTCCTTCTTATCGTGTGGCCCTTCTTTGCGTTTCGGCGCACGGATGGCTTCACGCAGTCTGGCGAGGTCGAAGGTCAGTTCCTTGTTGGCGATGGTGTTGGCGACGCCTTTGATGATCAGGTCGGCCGCTTCGTGCCAGCCGAGATAGCGAAGCATCATCTCCGCAGACAGGATCAGGGAGCCAGGGTTGACCCTGTCCTTACCGGCGAAACCGGGTGCGGTGCCGTGCGTCGCTTCGAATACGGCAATGCCCTCGCCGATATTGCCGCCCGGTGCGATACCGATGCCACCCACTTGAGCGGCAAGCGCGTCGGATATGTAGTCGCCATTGAGGTTGAGCGTGGCAATGACGTCGTAGTCCTCCGGCCGCATCAGAATCTGCTGCAGGAAATTATCGGCGATGACATCCTTGATGACGATCTCATGCCCGGTTACCGGATTTGAAAAGCTCAGCCACGGTCCGTCGCCGATTGGTTTAGCGCCGAACTCCTCTCTGGCCACCTCATAACCCCACTGACAAAAAGCGCCTTCAGTGAACTTCATGATGTTGCCTTTGTGGACCAGCGAGACCGAGCTGTAGTCACGATCGATGCAGTACTGTATCGCTTTACGAACCAGGCGTTGCGAGCCTTCTCTCGAGACCGGCTTGATCCCTATCCCCGAGCTTGCAGGAAAGCGTATGTTTTTGACGTCGAGTTCGTTCTGCAGAAATTTGATCAGCTTCTGAACATCCTGGGAGCCGGCCGCATACTCGATGCCGGCATAGATGTCTTCGGTGTTCTCGCGAAAGACTGTCATGTCGACGAGGTCCGACTCCTTCATCGGTGTCGATACGCCCGGGAAATAACGAATTGGCCGGACGCAGGCATACAGGTCCAGCGCTTGCCGAATCGATACATTCAGCGAGCGAATGCCGCCGCCCACCGGCGTCGTTAACGGCCCTTTGATCGAAACAACGTAGTGCTGCAAGGCATGAATGGTCTCTTCCGGCAGAAAGTTGTCGCTACCGTAAGTGTCTGCCGCTTCCGCGCCCGCATAGACGCGCATCCATGCGATTTTGCGCTTATCGCCATAAGCACGCCCGACCGCGGCGTCAACGACGTCTTTCATGACTGGTGTGACATCGACACCGATGCCGTCGCCGACGGCACAGGGAATGATCGGCCTGTCCGGCACGTTGATCGAGTGATCGCGATTGACGGTGATCGCCTCGCCATCGGCCGGTATATCGATTTTGTCGTAGTGCATGAGTATCTGCGCCTCAGTTGACGTCCTGATAGGCCACTGATGTCAGGAACGGCGCAAAATCGTCCTCTGCCGTAATCTGATCCATCAACTCAGCAGCATGTTCGTAGTTGCCGATTTTGAAATACTCATCGCCCACGTTTTCGCGAATATTCTCGAGTTCTTCGCCAAGTAAGGTCTTGAAGAGTTCGTACGTCACGTTGCGACCCTCATCGAGTACGCCTGTCTCGTGATGGACCCATTGCCAGACCTGCGCGCGCGATATTTCGGCCGTGGCTGCGTCCTCCATCAGATTGTTCAAAGGCACGCAACCATTACCGCCGAGCCAGGCCGCCATGTACTGAACAGCGATACTGATATTGTCGCGGAGCCCGGCCTCGGTGATTTTTCCCTTTACGACTTGCAGCAAATCGGCGGCGGTTACATGTACATCTTCGCGAAGCTTATCGAGTTGATTGTCCGCGGGCATGTGCTCGTCGAAAATCTCCATGGCCAGGGAAACCAGCGCCGGGTGGGCAACCCAGGTGCCGTCGTGCCCGTCACCGACTTCGCGTTCCTTGTCCGCACGCACTTTGGCCAGCGCCTCGCTGTTCGCCTGTTCATCGTTTTTGATCGGAATCTGGGCCGCCATGCCGCCGATCGCGTAAGCCTTGCGGCGGTGGCAGGTCTTGATGACCAGTTGCGAATAGGAGCGCAGGAAATGCGTCGCCATCGTGATTTCGGCGCGATCCGGCAACACGAATTCGGGATATTGGCTGAATTTCTTGATGAAACTGAAGATGTAGTCCCAGCGGCCGCAATTCTGGCCGACGATGTGGTCCTTCAGTTCGTAAAGAATCTCGTCGATCTCGAATGCGGCCAGAATGGTCTCGATCAGCACCGTGACCTTGATCTCGCCGGCCGCGACGACCCCGGCTTGCTCGGAATACTTGAAGACATCACTCCACAAACGGGCTTCCAGGTGGTTTTCGAGTTTCGGCAGGTAGAAGTAAGGGCCGGTGCCGCGTTCCTTTAAAGCCCTGGCGTTATGGAACAGATACAGGCCGTAATCGACGAAAGCACCCGGTACGGCCTTGCCATCGACGACTATTTGCTTCTCCGGTAGGTGCCACCCCCTTGGTCTTACGATAAGAGTCGCCGTTTGCGGATTAAGCTTGTAGTGCTTGCCCTTGGAATCCAGCTCTATGCTGCGGTTGACGGCGTCGCGAAGGTTGATCTGGCCTTGCACCACGTTGTGCCAGGTCGGCGTCATCGAGTCCTCACAATCGGCCATGAAGACTTTCGCGCCGCAATTGAGCGCATTGATGATCATCTTGCGATCGGTAGGCCCGGTTATTTCAACGCGGCGATCCCTCAGATCCGCCGGCACATCGCTTACCTGCCAGTCGGCTTCGCGAATTTCGGCCGTCTCAGGCAGAAAATCGGGCATCTGGCCCGCATCTATCGCTTTTTGGCGCTCCAGGCGCTGTGCCAGCAGTTCCTCGATGCGTGGCGAAAACTCCCTGGCCAGCGATGCGATGAAGTCCATCGCCTCATTACTCAGGATTTCGTCGAATTCAGGGCTGCGATTGCCGAGGATCTGGATGTCGGTGCTCATGCTGGATTTGCTCTGTGTTAATTGAAATACATATATAACCTTTTAAATCACAAGGTTACATATGTTTCTTCAAGGATTATCTACCTATGTGCGAGGTGATGCGGCAGCGCGGCATGATAAGCACATCGTGCCGGACATTCAATTGGATTAGTGGCGCAGGCCCGCAATGCGCATGGCGACTTCCATCGCCTGTTCGTAGTTCAACCTTGGATCGACGGTGGACTTGTAGGCTCTGGCGAGATCAGCATCGGTGAGACCTCTTGCCCCGCCAGTGCATTCGGTGACGTTTTCGCCCGTCAGCTCGAGGTGCACGCCACCCAGATAGCTGCCCAGCTCGGAATGCACGCGAAACGCCGCTTCCAGTTCCGCGACGATATTGTCGAAGCGCCTGGTCTTGGTGCCATCGGCGGTGCTCTCCGTATTGCCGTGCATCGGATCGCAAACCCACAGTACCGGTGATCCGGTCTCGCGCACCGCCCGAATCAGGTCCGGCAGGCAGTCTTCGATCGACTTGGCGCCGAATCGATGTATCAACGTTATACGGCCGGGCTCGTTATTGGGGTTCAACACGCCGATCAGGCCTTGCAGCCATTCTGCGTCCATGCTGGTGCCGACCTTGATGCCGATGGGGTTGGCAATGCCGCGGAAGTACTCTACATGCGCGCCATCGATGCTGGCAGTGCGCATGCCGATCCAGGGGAAATGCGTCGTCAGGTTGTACCAGCGTTCGCGATGTTTGAGAAAACGGGTCTGCGACTGCTCATAGGAAAGATGCAAGCCTTCATGTGCCGCATAGATATCGGCCCGCTGTGTCTGGTGCAGCGCCCTGCCCGAGATTGACTCGAGAAAATCGAGCGAATTCGAGATCGAATCAACGATGTTGTGGTACTCGTCCGCCATCTCCGAGTGGCCTACCCAGTCAAGATCCCAGAACTCCGGGTGATGCAGGTCGGCGAAACCGCCATCGATCAGCGAGCGGACGAAATTCAGAGTAAGCGCCGCTCGCTCGTAGCCCCGCAGTATCAGCTGCGGATTCGGAATGCGATCGTCAGCGGTAAACGGGTTGCGATTGACGAGGTCGCCTCGAAAGCTCGGTAGCGTCTGGTCTTCGCGGGTCTCGGTGTCTGCCGAACGGGGCTTGGCGTACTGCCCGGCCATGCGCCCGACCCGAATGACCGGCTTCTTGAGCCCATAGAGCATCACCAGGCTCATCTGCAGCAGGATCTTGAGCTTGTCCACGATGTTCTCGGAGGTGCACTCGTCGAATGTCTCAGCGCAGTCTCCGCCCTGCAAGACGAATGCCTCACCGCGCTGTGCCTTGGCGATTTGCGTACGCAGCTCGTCGATTTCCCAGGAGGTCACGATTGGCGGCAGGCGGCTGAGTTCGGCCACGGCCCGTTCCAGCGCCGCTTTATCCGGATAGGACGGCTGCTGGGCCGCCGACAGGCTCTGCCAGCTTGCCGGGTGCCATTCTGATTTGGCGACGCTTCGTGTCACGGTTATTCCTGATAGATCGGGCTCAATCGCGGACTATGCCACGATGCGTTGATCATTCGCAAAAGTTTCTTCTGTAAACAGTGGCTTACGCAAAGGCTCTCAGGCTCTGCTGGTAAGGGCCCCGAGAGCTTGGCACAATGCGCGCCTCCATTTTCCCGCCAGCAGGAATGGCACACTCAGGAGCTCTCATGCAGGAGATACTGGTTCTCGGCGCCGGCAAGATCGGTGCGTTGATCACCGGCTTGCTGGCCGATAGTGGTGACTACCACGTGCAGCTCGCGGACAAGGAGGCCAACGCCGCCGATGAGGTCATCCAGGCCCATGGGCTTGGAAATCTCGATGCCTTTAGCTTCGATGCTGCAGACGCGGCAAGCCTCACGGCGCACATCCGGAAACACAAACCCGTCGCGCTGATATCGGGTTTGCCGTATTTCTGCAATATCGCGGTCGCAAAGGTTGCCCGCGAAGAAGACCTGCACTACTTCGACCTGACGGAAGATGTCGCGGTGACGGAAGCGGTGCGAAAACTGGCCGAAGGTGCGAACAAAGTGTTCGTTCCACAGTGCGGGCTCGCACCGGGCTTCATCAGCATCGCGGCGAACGAACTGATAAAGCACTTCGACGAACTGAAATCGGTGAAATTGCGTGTTGGCGCCCTGCCCCAGCATCCAAACAACGTATTGAAGTATTCACTGACCTGGTCGACCGATGGCGTAATCAACGAATACGGTAATCCCTGTCAAAGCGTTATCGACGGTAGCGAAGTCGATGTGCAGCCACTCGAGGGCCTCGAGGAAATCGAGATCGATGGCAGGTTGTATGAAGCGTTCAACACCTCTGGCGGACTCGGGTCTCTTGGCCACACGTATAACGGTCGTGTAAACACGATGAACTACAAGACGATCCGCTACCCGGGTCACTGCGAACAGATACGTCTGTTAATGAACGGCCTGAAGCTGAACCATGATCGCCCTACCCTGAAACGAATTCTCGAGAACGCAGTACCGCAGACCTTGCAAGATGTCGTCATCATCTATGCGGCCGTCACGGGATTGCAGGACGGTGAACTGCGCGAGGAAAACTACGTGAACAGAGTGTATCCGGAGATGGTCTCAGGACGCCTCTGGTCTGCCATTCAGATCACGACGGCCGCTGGCATTTGCAGCGTTATGGATCTGGTGCTGTCGGATCCCTCGAAGTATTCCGGCTTCATAGCGCAGGAAGAATTCGGATTGAGCGACATTCTCGACAACCGCTTCGGCGAATATTATGCACACGGCGGAACCAATCTGACCTCGGCCGAGGTGGTCGCGCGTGGCGAGACGGGGCACCAACGTGCCAAATAAGGATGAGTGACATGAACGAGATATTGGCCAGGCTTGGTCTGGAAGAAATCAATGCGGGCACCTGGTCCGCTGCCGAGCCCACTGCATCGGATGAGGCGCCGCTGATCGAATCTGTTAACCCGGCGAGTGGCGAGGTGATTGCCAGCGTGCGATCGACCACGGCCGAGGAATACGACGGGCTCGTCAACAATGCCCGCGCCGCATTCCCCGAGTGGCGCAAGGTACCGGCGCCGGTGCGTGGCGAAGCGATTCGCCTCATCGGCGTTGCGCTTCGTGACAACAAGGATGCGCTCGGCAGTCTGGTCAGCATGGAGAACGGCAAGATCAAGGCCGAAGGCGACGGTGAAGTGCAGGAGATGATCGATATCACCGACTTCGCGGTCGGCCAGTCACGCATGTTGTACGGCAACACGATGCACTCCGAGCGGCCGAACCACCGCATGTACGAGCAATGGCACCCGCTGGGTGTCGTCGGCACGATTACCGCGTTCAATTTCCCGGTTGCCGTCTGGTCCTGGAATGCCTGCATCGCCGCGATTTGCGGAAATATCAATATCTGGAAGCCATCACCGAAGACGCCGCTTTGCGGCGTTGCCGTGCAGAAGATCTGCAATGATGCGCTCGCCGGCGCCGGATTCCCGCAGGTGTTTCATCTGTTTAACGACGGCGACAATCGGCTGGCACAACATTTCGTTGACGACAAACGAATCGATTTGTTGTCGTTTACCGGTTCCTGCGCGATCGGCAGGAAGGTAGGCGAACGGGTAGCAGCGAGAATGGGCAAGTGTTTGCTCGAACTCGGCGGCAATAACGCGATCATCGTCGACGAGCATGCGAACCTGGATATCGCTGTGCCGGGAATCGTGTTCGGATCGGTCGGCACGGCCGGTCAGCGTTGCACGTCGACGAGGCGGATCATCGTTCACGAGTCTCGAATGGATGAGCTCAAAGACATGCTCGTGAAGGCATACGGCCAGGTAAAAATCGGCGATCCGCTGGATAGCAATACCCTGATGGGTCCGCTAATTGACGAAACCTCTGTGACGAGGCTGGTGGAAGCTGTTGCCACGGTTCGTGATCAGGGCGGAGAGATACTTTGCGGTGGTACACGCATCGATCGACCCGGGAATTTCGTCGAGCCGGCGATCGCCGTGGTGCAAAACGAATGGGATATCGTGCAGACAGAAACCTTCGGTCCCATTCTTTACCTCATCCCGTATCAAAATCTCGACGACGCGATTGCGATGCAAAACGGCGTGGTTCAGGGACTGTCATCGGCAATATTCACCGACAACCTGCAAAACGCCGAACATTTCCTGTCCCACGCCGGATCCGACTGTGGCATTGCCAATGTCAACATCGGAACATCCGGCGCCGAGATCGGCGGCGCGTTCGGTGGAGAAAAGGAAACGGGTGGCGGCCGAGAAGCCGGTTCCGACGCGTGGAAAGCCTATATGCGTCGTCAGACCAATACGATCAACTGGGGTAAGGACCTGCCCCTGGCGCAGGGCATTAACTTCAATCTGTAGAGACTGCTCTTTCGAAGCGATTCTCGGCGCGGTTCTTGACGGCCTCGCCTTCGGCGAATACCTGCCCGTTCATCGCCATGTAAACGCCGGGTTGAACTGACTGTACGGCGGCAACGGCCATGCCGATGTTGAATACGGCATCCGTGGTCTTGAATCGCGCAGGGCTCAGGGAGCCCGTCAGTACCATGGTCTTGCCCGGTATCGCGCTCAACAATGCAGCCGTATCCGCCATCGTGTCCGTGCCATGTGTAATGACATAACGATCGGCATCGTCTTTCTCGATGAATTCCTTCAAGGCCTGCCGATCCTCGTCGGTAATTTCCAGGCTGTCCTTCTGGAACATTGAGACGACGTCATAGTCGAAACCAACAAGCCCCTCAGTCAGGATATTGGAGATCGGGGAGTCGCCGACTTCGAACTGACTCATGGCATCGAAATAGATCTTGTCGATCGTGCCACCGGTTGTGATAAATCGAATAAACATGCCTCACCGCCAGAACTCAGTAAAGCAAGCATGCCACACGGCAAATTGCGGTTCGACCCCGTTTTTCCCTGCTATTATGAGTGCATGAAAATGATGCGATTTGTGAGAGCTCTGTTGGCATGCGTCGTCCTCGGATCGACGCCGCTTGCTCAGGCGGACGGAACCGCCGTCGTGCTCGATCTTGATGGTGCGATTGGCGTCGCGACCGCCGAATACATCATCAGCGGCATCGAGGAGGCCGAAGAGCGTGGCGCAGCCCTCGTGATCATCCGCATGGATACGCCCGGCGGCCTCGTCAAATCGATGCGAGACATCATCACCGCGATCCTGGGTTCGGATGTGCCGGTAGTAACGTACGTGTCGCCGGACGGCGCGAGAGCCGACAGCGCCGGGACATACATACTTCTTGCCAGCCATATCGCTGCCATGGCGCCGACCACGCATCTGGGCGCCGCGACGCCGGTGTCGCTCGGCGGTGAAGACATCGGCGACGATGGCGGTTCAGATGACGAGGAGGAATCTGATTCGGATTCGGAGTCGGAGTCGGAAGATAAAGAGGAAGACACGCGAAAAAGTGGTTCGGCGATGGAACGCAAGGTCATGAACGACGCGATTGCCTACATTCGTGGCCTTGCAGAAGCGCATGGCAGGAACGCCGACTGGGCCGAGAAAGCCGTAACAGAGGCAGCAACGTTGACGGCGACCGAGGCCTTGGAGATGAACGTGATCGATCTGATCGCCGTCGATAACGCCGAGCTGTTTCAAAAGATCAACGGCCTCGAGATCGAGGTCAATAATCGAATGATTACGCTCGACACCGAGGCACTGGTGGTTGAACGAATCGAGCAAAGCTGGCGCATCAAATTCCTGAGTGCCATTTCCAGTCCCGAAATCCTGCTGCTCCTGATCGCGGTTGGCGTGGCTGGCTTGTGGCTTGAGGGCTACAACCCCGGCGGCATCGTACCTGGTGTTGTTGGCGTTATTTCTTTGCTGCTCGCGGCTTATGCGTTGCAGGTGTTGCCGGTGAATTACGCCGGACTCGCGCTCATCATCGTCGGCATTGTGTTGATTGTTCTCGAGGCATTCGTGCCGAGTTTCGGTGCGCTGGGCCTGGGTGGCATTGCCGCATTCATATTCGGAGCGATCATGATGTTCGACAGCGGCGTGCCCGGATTTGGTATCTCAATTGCCTTCGTTGTCAGTGTTGCTGTGGTATTCGGACTCTTCCTGCTGTGGATGGTTACGTATCTGCTCAAACTGCGTCGCCGCGGCGCGGTCACCGGCAAAGCATCTATACTTGGTGGTACCGGCACAGCGATGGAATCGTTCTCCGGCGCGGGCAAGGTCTGGCTGGAAGGCGAAGCCTGGGCGGCAGTCAGCAAGGTGCCGATAGAAAAAGATCAGGAAGTCGTCGTTACCGCGATCGACGGGCTGACGCTGCAAGTTCAACCCGCCGCAGGCGTCGAATCGACTGACGCAGAATTTCAAACATAAGAATTAATAACAAGGAACTCTAATGGCATTAGCACCACTCGGAATCGGCTTAGCACTACTCATCGTCATCTTGTACAACACGATCAAGATCCTCAAAGAGTATGAGCGTGGCGTCATCTTCTTCCTCGGCCGCTTCCAGACTGTTAAGGGTCCCGGTCTGATCATCCTGATCCCCGGCTTGCAAAAGATGACTAAAGTCGATCTCCGCGTCATCGTCATGGACGTACCGACGCAGGACGTCATCTCCCGTGACAACGTCTCCGTAAAGGTCAACGCCGTCATCTATTTCCGCATCATCGACCCGGAGAAAGCGGTGATTCGTGTCGCGAATGTATTCGAGGCAACCAGCCAGTTATCGCAGACTACTTTGCGGTCGGTCCTTGGCCAGCACGAGCTGGACGACATGCTTTCCGAACGGGACAAATTGAATGCCGATATTCAGGCAATTCTCGATCAGAGAACCGACAATTGGGGAATCAAGGTTCAAAATGTCGAAATCAAGCATGTCGATCTCGATGAAAGCATGATTCGGGCAATCGCACAGCAGGCAGAGGCCGAACGAGCAAGACGGGCGAAAATCATCAACGCCGAGGGTGAAAAACAGGCAGCTTCCATGTTGGCCGAAGCGGCCGCCACACTTGCCGGCGAGAAGCAGGCATTGCAACTTCGCTACTTACAGACTCTGAAGGAAATTGCCAGTGAGAAAACCAATACGATTGTTTTCCCATTGCCACTCGACCTGATCGATCCGCTGATTAATATCGGCAACGCACTAAAAAAAGATCAATAGCGGCTTGATCAAGCCACGGAATGTGGCGGTATGTCCACGGTAATGGACGCGCCGCCAAATTCCGATTCAGCAATCGATATGCCGCCACCGTAAGAGTTTGCGATATCCCTGACAATGGCAAGGCCGATGCCGTGGCCCGGGGCCGACTCGTCCAGTCGCGTGCCGCGTTGCAATAGAGCATCCGTAGCATCTTCGG
>CAYLSX010000071.1:0-11205 GCA_964386685.1 uncultured Woeseiaceae bacterium
GCCTGTGTGCCGAGAGAACTCTGCGGTCACACTTTGTTGTCCCTGTGCGACATATCGTAGGTGCGAGTTTATCAGCAACCCCAAATACTGTCTATAAAAGTCACAAAAACTGTTGCAGATGTGCAACACATATTCAAAAAAGTTATATGGCGGCGACCGTAAGGTCGCCGGGAGCCGGGCAATGCAATTAAATCAGCGACTTAAGCGTAGTGTGTGCTCAGCGTTGTTCCGATTTCGGCAGGTTCCTGGCCTTCTTGTCGAAGACGATAATCGAGTCGTAAAACGCGATGGCGCTAAGGTTAGCCCCCAGGTAGGAGAGCGCCAGTTCGGAGACGGCCTCGGGGTGATCGTGGCGGAAGTGGATCTCCTTATGGCCGAGATAGGGCTCATGCAGCCTGTCGACCATTTCCTTGGACAGTTCGATAAAGGATTGCGGTGTATCGACATGGCTGGTCCAGTAATTGGTGTGCATGTCCTCGACCATGTAGCAGCCACCGTCTTTGAGTGCCTTGCGAAACAGGGAAGTAAAGCTGATCAGCTGGTGGTAGGTCTTGTGGCTGCCGTCATCGAGGATAATGTCGAAAGGACCGAACTCCTTATTAACTGTCGCCAGGAATTCCGGATCGGCCTGGCTGCCAATGCGCACATAAACCTGCTCGTCGGCGATTTCGTGTTGCTGGCAATTCTTGTCGATGTCGATGCCGACGATGACGGAATCTGGGTGAAAGAATTTTTTCCACATGCGTAAAGAGCCGCCACGGAAAACGCCGATCTCGAGCATCTTGATCGGTGTCGAACGATATGGCTCGAAGTGGCGGGTGTAGATATCGAAGTAGTGATGCCACTTGTGCACATTGGTATCGGCGGCAAAGGTCTCGAACAATTCGTTGTCGGGTGTTTCAGTTGCATCGCTGATTGTGACCGTCTCGGTCAACTCTGCCGGCAGCATGTCGTTCGCATCAACCGACTGCTCCGCCAGAATCTTGGGTGCCTTGGTGATCAGGTAGCCGAACTTCAGGAGCAACTTGTTGAGTAGTTTTCTCATCTACGACAGATCGTAAAGCGCTTCGAAAAACAGATCCTGTACTTTACATTCCCTGGCATAGATTTGCCGCCAGTTTTGATCGACGGGGTAATCCTCCTGGCGAATGACGACGTTCTCATACGGAATGGTCGTCTGTTTCCATTGCTTGGTATAGAAATACTTGCGGGTCAGCTTCTCCATCACTTTGAAGTAATAGCGAATCTGATCCATGCGCATTTCGTGCAGCGATGAAATATTAATAAAAAGATCGATGGAATTATCGGGCAGAAGTTCGAGTTGATGCGGCATCAGAAATACGATGTCCGCGTTCTCATATTCCTCTTTGATGTCTTCATAATGCTCGAAAGGACGAAAGGCAAAAATCCTTCGATCCTTGAACACGTCCGAGAGGTATTTCTCGCAGACATACAAGGCTGGCGGAATATCGACCAGTAAGTATCGGCAGCCGGGATGCAGGGTCAGGTAGACCCAGGCCGTCCTGCCATAGCCTGAGCCGAGTTCCATGATCGTGTTGATTTCGGAGGCGTCGACGTCGGCCTTCATAACCGATTGATATTCCAGAAAGGAATTGGCCAGGTCCTGGGATATCAGGCGATCGCCCTGGAATACTCTCGGTGGATTACCCTCGAGCGGCTCGCTCAGGCGATCGAGCAGATTATCGGGATCGTTCCGCTCGACGTAGGCCCACAACAGCTTGGTCAACAAATTGTAGTAAATCGACTGGTACCACTTGAACAGTTCATGGCGCGGTGCGAAGAATGCACCGAAGAAAATGCGCAGGGCCTGAGCAAAGGGCAAAGAGCGCATCAGGAACCGCGTCTGCTGGTTCCAGGGCGTTACGATGAATGTAAAGTAATTTCTCGCGACCGTGCGTTTGAAGTTTTCGTAGCTGCTGTCCGAAATCTGCTTGAGGTTTTTCTTGTTGAGTTCCTGCCAATACTTGGACGGCAGAATTTCTTCCCTGAATTTCGGAAACTCATCCAGCATCTCTCGGAGTCGCGGATCCAGGTTGGAATGCTCCCGCGCAAGCAGATTGTCGACGTTCATTTGAGTCATTTGGTCAGGGGCGATTTGGACTGTACCATACCGGTCGGACCCTCACATCGCCATGGAGACCTTAAGTTGCGCATACTGTTAACGGGTGGTTCGGGCCTCTTGGGGTCGGAGTTGCAGAAGCTCGCGCCCGACATCCTCGCGCCTACTCATGCGGAACTCGACATCACGGATCGCTATGCCGTATCGGCATATATCGCGAGCCACAATCCTGACACCGTCATTCATGCAGCTGCGATCACGAATAACCGCGAGATCGAGAGTGATGCGACCGAAGCGGTGGAAGTAAACATCAAGGGAACGGCCAATATTGCGCTGGCTTGCATGAAGCGACGAACGCGACTCGTCTACTTGTCTACCGACTACATATATAAGGGTGACAAAGGCCACTACTCCGAAGAAGACGAGATCGAGCCATTCAACTTGTATGCATGGACCAAGCTCGGCGGCGAGTCTTCGGTCATGGAAGTGCCGAACCACCTGATCATAAGGACGAGTTTCGGCGCCGCGCAATTCGAGTATCCGCAGGCGTTTGGTGACAAATACACATCGAAAGTCTATGTGGACGAGATTGCGCCGCAGATTCTGCAGGCGGCACGTAGTCCGCTGACGGGGATGCTGAACATGGGGGCGCAACGTCGCAGCATGTACGAGTACGCGAAAAGCCGGAACCCGGACGTCAAAGAGATGAAAATGAGTGAGTCGGCTCACCAGTCTCCGGCCGATACGTCACTGAATACCGCTCGCTGGACGGACTATCGAGAAGGCCGGGCCGATGCTCGCAGCCATTTGGAGTGCCGGGTTTGCGGCAATACGGAACTCCGGAAATACCTGGATCTCGGCATGATGCCGCTTGCAAACAACCTGGCGGCGGATGCCCGGGCGGCGGTGAACATGGAACGCTTTCCGCTCCAGGTGCTGTTTTGCACCGAGTGCTCGATGTCACAGACCTCCGTCATCATTAATCCGGAAAAACTATTTGGCCAGTACACGTATCGATCATCGATTAACAAGGGCTACGTCAGACATTGCCGCGACATGGCACGAAGCATCGGTGAAAAACTCGAATTGCAGGCGTCCGACCTCGTAGTCGACATTGCCGGTAATGACGGCTCATTGCTCAACGAGTTCAAAGAGGAACTGGGCGTTCAGGTCGTCAATGTCGATCCTGCCGAGAATATCGCGGCGATCGCCCAATCGCGCGGTATAACGACAATCAATGACTTCTGGTCGACCGAGGTTGCCCAACAGATTCTGGATGAACATGGTCAAGCCAAACTAATTACCGCAACCAATGTGTTCGCTCACGTCGACGACCTCAGGGGTTTCCTGGGCGCCGTCACTTTGTGCCTGCACGAGAAGGGTGTGCTGGTCCTGGAGTTCCCCTATGTGGTCGACTTCATCGAGAAACACGAATTCGACACGGTGTATTTCGAACACCTGAGTTATATCGGCATTAAACCCGTCGCGGTTCTGGCGACAAATGCAGGTATGCAGGTGATCAGGGTCGAAAAACAGGACATACATGGTGGCACGGTCAGGGTCTTCATCGCGAAGCAGGGCAGCCGAGACGTCGACTCATCCGTCGACCAGTTCCTGCATGCCGAAGAAAAGGGCGGCTACCACGATTTCCATCGATACGAGTCCTGGTCGGAGGAGGTCGATGACCTGAATGCTGATTTGGTCCGTCAACTTGAGCAACTGAAAGAACACGGTGCCCGTATTGCTGCGTTCGGGGCTTCGGCCAAGGGAAACACACTGCTGAATGCCTGCCACCTGAGTACCGGCATTATCGACTACATCGTCGATGACACGCCGGAAAAGATCGGCAAGTTTTCCCCGGGGACGGGCATCCCGATCGTCGATCGCACACCGCTTGCGGAAAGCCCCCCCGATTATCTCGTCATACTCGCCTGGAATTTCGCCAAAGAGATTATCGAAAGCGCGCCCGACTTCAGGCGCTCAGGTGGCAAATTCGTCATACCGGTTCCGAGGTTCGAAATCGTCGTATGATAGTCGGCCTATGAGCGATCAGACACGTAAGGGAATTATCCTGGCCGGCGGGACGGGCTCGCGTCTGCATCCGTTGACGCTGTCTGTCAGCAAGCAACTCATGCCCGTCTACGACAAGCCAATGATCTACTACCCCTTGTCGACGCTGATGATTGCAGGCATACGGGAGATCCTGATCATCACGACGCCGGAAGACCAGGCGGCCTTCGAGAAGCTACTGGGCGATGGCAGTCAGTGGGGAATTTCTCTGGCTTACGCAGTGCAGCCGTCACCCGACGGACTCGCACAGGCATTTCTCATTGGTGAGGACTTTCTCGGCGGCCAGCCCGCCGCGTTGATTCTTGGTGACAATATTTTTTACGGCCAGGGATTCGGCGAACAGTTACGAAAAGCCGTAAGCAGAGCCGATGGTGCGACCGTATTCGCCTATCACGTGAACGATCCAGAGCGTTATGGCGTCGTTAATTTCGATGCCAGTGGTACGGCACTGGACATCGAAGAAAAACCAAGTAGCCCGAAATCGAACTATGCCGTTACCGGCCTGTATTTCTACGACAATAAAGTGGTCGACCTTGCGAAGCAGCTCAAGCCGTCTGACAGGGGAGAGCTCGAGGTCACCGATCTCAATCGCGTGTATCTCGACAACAACGAGCTGCGTGTAGAGGTCATGGGCCGCGGTACGGCCTGGCTGGATACCGGTACGCATGAATCACTACTCGAAGCGGCGCAGTTCGTGGAAATCATCGAACGGCGTCAGGGCCTGAAGATAAGTTGCCCCGAGGAAATCGCTTACAGCAACGGCTACATCGACGTTGAACAGGTTCGGAAAGTGGCAAGTGCACTGGGCAAGAACGGCTACGGCGAATATCTGCTGTCAATGCTCGAGGAAAAATTGTTCTGATGGAATTCGTGCCGACCCGACTGCCTGATGTAATAGTGATCAGGCCCAAGGTTTTCGAAGATGCGCGTGGCTTCTTCATGGATACATGGCACAGACAACGATTCGAGCAGGAAGGCATTGACGCTAGTTTTGTGCAGGACAGTCATAGCGGCTCAGAAACGGGCACGATTCGTGGGCTGCACTACCAGATAAAACAGGCACAGGGAAAACTGATTCGGGTCGTCAAAGGAGAGGCATTCGACGTTGCTGTCGATATCAGAAGGTCTTCACCGGACTTCGGCCAATGGGCCGGAGAAGTGCTGTCCGCCGAAAACCGCAAAATGATCTGGATACCACCGGGTTTTGCGCATGGCTTTCTCGTTCTCACCGAGACTGCCGAGTTCGAATACAAGCTCACCGATTTCTACGCGCCAGAGCATGAACGGACGCTTTTATGGGACGATCCTGACATCGGCATCGACTGGCCATTGCTGGACGGAGAAAAACCCAAACTTTCTGACAAGGATAGTTTGGGCCTTCCGTTGCAGGACGCCGAAGTCTATGACTAGCCTGCTCGTGACCGGCGGCGCCGGCTTCATCGGCGCGAACTTTGTGCAGTATTGGGCGAAGAATTATGTGGACGACACCATCGTCGTTCTGGATGCGCTGACTTACGCCGGCAACCAGGCGAGCCTCGAGCCGGTCGCAAGTTATGAGGGATATCGATTCGTTCACGGAGACATCCGCGATCGCGAACTCGTGACGAAAGTGCTGGTAGACGACAAGGTAGACACGATCGTCCATTTTGCGGCTGAGTCACATGTCGATCGTTCGATCCTCGAGCCGGACGCATTCATACGAACCAACGTCACCGGCACTTATGATCTGCTGGAAGTCGTTCGCGATGTCTGGCTGGGCCGAGACGACGCTCCCGCTTCACACCGTTTTCATCACGTGTCGACTGACGAGGTCTATGGCACGCTGGGCCCGGACGATGCAGCGTTCACCGAGGAAACACCTTATGCGCCGAACTCGCCTTATGCCGCTAGCAAAGCGGCGTCGGATCACATCGTGCGCTCTTACCACCATACCTATGGCCTGCAGGTAACGACCAGCAATTGCTCGAATAACTATGGGCCCTATCAGTTTCCCGAGAAGCTCATTCCCTTGATGATCGTCAATGCGTTGACCGGGAAACCGTTACCTGTCTATGGCGACGGGTCGAACATCCGTGACTGGTTGTTTGTCGACGACCATTGCCGGGGAATCGATCAGGTCATCCGAAAAGGCCGCATCGGCGAGACCTACAACATCGGCGGTAACTGCGAGCGCAACAATATTTCGATCGTGAAAGAGATCTGCAGCCTGATCGACCAGCGTTTCGGCAACGATGCAGAACTGTCAGATGTATATAAGGAGTGTCCGGCGGCTTCCGGCAAGCCCACGGACTCGCTGCTCACCTTCGTCAAGGACCGGCCGGGCCATGACTGGCGCTATGCAATCGACGCCAGCAAGATAGAGAGCGAGCTTGAGTTCGCGCCGCAGGAAAATTTCGAGTCCGGTCTCGCAAAAACGCTGGCTTGGTTACTCGAGAACGAGCCATGGTGGCGCGCCGTGATGGATGGCAGTTATCGCGACTGGATCGACACGCAGTACCAAAGCTGATCAGGAGCCTGGATTCTTGTTGGCCATGGCCCTCGGGCTGATCCAAATGCCTGTTTTGAACGCATTCACGTAGTACGGTACCAGCTCGGAGAAAATACGACCGCGCAGTCTAAGCGCACTTACCGTTCTCATCGTGACGATGTTGAAAAACGAGCCCAGCGCGAGTGCCGGCAGGTTGAGCAGGGCAATAATCAGATGGTTCAGGAAACGATGCAGCCCTTTGCTGTGCCGCATCGAAAATACATTCTTGGAAATAATGCCTTCGAGCTTGCTGAGTGCGGTAACGCTTTCACTATGCCGGCTCGAACCGCCATGTGTATGAATAATAGTAACGGCCGGCGTGCAGGCTACACCCAGCCCCATGTCCTGTGCCCGACGACAAAAGTCCGTGTCTTCCGCATAGAGCCAGTAGTCATCCGACCAGCCGCCGATCGCGTCATAGTCCGCCCGATTGATCAGTAGAAACGAGCAACCGACCCAGTCCGGATAAATAACCGACTTGATGTCGGCGCGCGGATTCGGGTACTTGTCGGGCTTAAGCAGCCGCATGATGCCCTTGACCGTGCGGAAGTGATTCAGTCCGTCGGGAAAAACGTCATAGAGTTTCTGGGTTCTGCCCTTCGAATCGACCTGCCGCGGCGTCAACATGGCTACGTCACCGAGGCGATGTTTTTCCTCGATGAGTGCCCTGATATCGTCCGTGTTTGCGATGACATCCGGATTCATAAAAAGTAGCTGCCGCCCCGTGGTTCTGGCGGCGCCGAAATTCGCCCCAAAACCATAGCCGCTGTTTACCGGGTTCGCTGTGAAGCTGATGTCGGGATATTTTGATTTGAACTCGTCGAACAAATCGGCATCTGATTCGTTATCAACGACTATAATCTCCCACTCGCCGAACGGGAACTCGGGCAGGAGCGCGTCGAAGGCCGTTTGCAAGTGTCCCCAGGAACGATAATTAACAATGATGATTGATAGGTCCACGCGCCGCAGTCTAACTTAAGTCGCAACCGAGATACCGCTTGATCAAAAACACATTACTTACGGCGCTGGCCGTGTCCGGCGCTCTGTTCTCCTTGCCGCTCTCAGCGCAATACAGTGAGCCGCTTGCGATCGAGGAGATACAAGTGACGGCAACGCGCAGGCCGACCGAGCTTGGCAATGTTTCCGCAGCGTTGTCGATAATTACTGCCGAGAAATTGCGTGAGGTGAAGTTGACGACGGATGCCCTCGCGGCGCAGACCGGCGTCTTCCTGCAACAGACCACGCCGGGCCAGGGCGCGGCGATCATTCGTGGCCTCAAGGGCTCGGAGATATTACATATCGTCGACGGCTTGAGGCTCAACAACGCGATATTTCGCAACGCGCCTACCCAATATCTCGCACTCGTGTCTCCCGGTACCGTCGATCGCATGGAGGTGTTACGCGGTGCGCCGGCGTCCTTGTATGGTAGTGATGCAGTGGGTGGTGTCATCCAGGTGCTATCGCGCATGCCTGACTTCGATGGCGCTGAAACCGAGTACAGACGATCTGTATTCGCGCGATACGATACGGCAGAAATCGGCAGGGCGATGCGCGCCTCGTTCGACGCCGGCAATCGCAATCTCGCGGGCCTCGTTAGCCTCGACTACCTGGAGACCGGCGACCGTCGCACCGGCAGCGGCGAACGTATCGGCCCGACCGCGTACGAATCGAAGGGTGCTCGCATTGCCGTGTCAGCGACGCCCGACGAAAGCCGCGCCTGGTTATTCGATTTCCAATATGCCGAGCAGCCGGCGACGCCGAGAATCGATGAGCTGATAGCAGGCTTTGGTCAAACCGAACCGTCATCATCGGAGTTCTGGTTCGCGCCGAACGAACGACTGTTTGCCCATGTTCGCCATACGCGGACGGACGGCTTGTGGTCAGCAGACTGGAATATTGACCTCGGCTGGCAGCGCATCGTCGATGATCGCATCACCCGTAATTTCGCTTCGACGATTCGTACGCATGAAGCCAATAGCAGCGACCTTTTTGGATTGACGGTCAACGCGGCTAAAGAGACGTCGCAAGGTTCCTGGATCATCGGCGGCGAGTATTACCACGACACGGTTGCGAGCCAGCGCTTCGAAGAAGACCTGAGTACCGGTTTACTAAGCATCACGCAGTCTCGCTTCCCGGATGACTCGGAGATAGCGCAGGCAGCCGTTTACGCCAATCTGCAACAGCGCGTCGGCGACCGCCACAGCCTGTCGGGTGGCATCAGACTGAGTGCGGTCGATATCGATCTACCCGCAACTGTTGTGTCAACAGCCGCACACTTGAATCTGAACGACGTGAGTGCCGACCTCGGCTGGATCTTTGCTTTGTCGGATCGATCGCAGCTCATTGGCAACATCGCTCACGGTTTTCGTGCACCGAATATTTTCGACATGGGCACATTGGGCGAGCGCCCCGGCAATCGCTTCAATATTCCAAACGTTGCACTCGATTCCGAGCATGTCACGCAATTCGATGCCGGCATCCGGGGAAACACCGACAGGACCAGGACCGAGCTGGTTTTTTACTGGTTGCATTACAAGGATCGAATAACTTCAGTCCTCACCGGCGCGCAGACGCCGGATGGCCGCGACATCGTGCAAAGTCAAAACCTCGCCGAGGCGGATATCTGGGGGATTGAGGCCGCCGCCGTATTCGAGATTCGGCAAGACCTGTCGCTCGATGCCATCGTCAATTACGCACGCGGCGAGGAAACGGAGGCCGGCAGTTCGGCGCTACCCGCGGACCGCATTCCGCCGCTCAACGGACGCGTCGGCCTGCGCTATGAGCCGAACGAAACCCTCACGATCGAACCGTTTGTCGTGTTTGCGGACTCGCAGTCGCGGCTAAGCCCGCGCGATATTCGCGATGTGCGTATCGATCCCAACGGCACGTCAGGCTGGCTGACCGCCAATGTGCGTGCATCCTGGCAGCCGGACGAGCGTTGGAGCATCACTGCCGGTCTCGAAAACCTCTTCGATGAACAATACCGGCATCATGGATCCGGCATCGACGCTGTCGGCAGAAACCTCTCCGTGAGTTTTCAGGCGACCTGGTAGTCAGTCGTTTCTGTAAATCTCACCTGCTTTCATCACGAAACTGACGCGTTCCATTGCCGTAATGTCGTCCAGCGGATTGCCCGGCACAGCGACGATATCCGCCTGCTTGCCTGCCTCCAAAGTACCGTGAGTTTCATCGATGCGTAAGAACTTTGCGGCCACGCTCGTTGCCGATTGAATGGCGACCATCGGCGGCATGCCGCCTTCGACCATCAATGCGAACTCCTGGGCGTTATCGCCGTGTGCGGAAACGCCAGTGTCCGTCCCGAAGACAATCGGCACACCCGCTTTGTAAGCCGCAGCGAACGTGTTTTTAATGACCGGCCCGATCGCCGCAGCTTTCGGCCGGACCAGTTCGGGGAAGAAGCCATCGATCTTGGCTTTCTCCGCGACCCAGTTGCCCGCAAGAATTGTTGGCACATAGAAAGTGCCATTCTTTTTCATCAGCCGCATGACTTCTGCGTCCATGTACGTGCCGTGCTCGATAGATGCGACTCCTGCGATCACCGCACGCTTCATGCCTTCCGTGCCGTGCGCATGTGCCGCAACCCGAAGGTCATAATCCGCAGCCGTATCGATCACAGCTTTGAGTTCTTCGTCTGTGAACTGAGGGTTCTCGCCGTTCTTCGCGACGCTCAACACGCCACCGGTTGCCGTGATCTTTATCCAGTCGGCACCGTCCTTGTATCGCTGACGAACCGCTTTTCGCGCATCGTCAGCTCCGTTGACAACCCCTTGCCTGGGCCCAGGATCACCCATGATGTGGTTCGCCCAGCCATTGGTCGGGTCTGCGTGGCCACCGGTGGTGCCAATTCCCTTGGCAGCCGTGAATATTCTCGGCCCCGGAACGTCTCCCTTCTCGATTGCCTTGCGCAATGCGACTGTGACATTGAATGCGTCGCCAAGATTACGAACAACGGTAAATCCGGCCTCGAGTGTGCGCTTCGCGTACAAGGTCGCGACGATCGCATAATCCGCTTCGTTCGTTGTAAATCGATTGAGCCTGCTGTCCTTGGAGACCTCGCCGGTCAGGTGCACATGCATGTCCATCAATCCCGGCATCACCGTGTGTGATTTCAGATCGATCACTGAGTCATCAGGGCCGGCGGCCGTGTAGCCGTTTTCTATTGCCTTGATTGCCGCACCATCGACGCGAATCGTCATCTCGCTATACGCGACGTCGGTCTCGCCATCGATCATGCGACCGGCGTGAATGAGTGTGTCTGCGTTGGCATTGCTACTGATCAGCAAGACGGTTAGCACAAGGCTATTAATTGTTTTCATCTGCTTGGCTCCACCACTTGTTTGTTGTTCTCGGGAGGGGTCGGGCATTGTATCCTGTAACACCGGTCGGCACGATTCCAAAACTATGAGAAGATGTCGCCCGCGACGAATAAAAGAATAAGGGGGCAGTAAATGGCGGGATCAGCAGGCTCGACAGAACAATGGTCATCGCGAACTGGTTTTCTCCTGGC
>CAYLSX010000072.1:0-11179 GCA_964386685.1 uncultured Woeseiaceae bacterium
GCAGTATCGAAAGTCCACAAATTGAATGTAGAATAAGGGCTTAGGCCCTCCGGCCGAACAGAACCAAAAGCGATCAATCAATTAATAACAGGATGACTAATGACGGGTGAGCACCTAGATTTCAACCTGCTCAAGAATTTTTCGCCTTTGGACGGCCTGAAGCGCGACAATCTTGCTGCGCTGGCTCGAAAGGTCCAGCTACGTGAATTGTCGCCGGGGCAAGTCCTGTTCAAGGAAGGCGCGACCGAGAAGCGCACCGTTTACGTCGTGTCCGGTCTTCTCGAGCTCATTGACGATCAGGGCAAGGTCGAGTCAATCGTCGAGGGCGGCACCGACGAGGCCCGAAATCCGGTTGCCGCGATGTTCCCACGCCAGGTGACCGCCAGAGCCAGAGACAGGGTCCAGTTCATCTCGATCGACAGCGATCTTCTCGATGTCATGCTGACCTGGGACCAGACCGGTTCCTACGAAGTATCTGAGCTCCAGGGCGCAGGAAATGAAGGTGCCGGCGATGACTGGATGACCGTATTGCTGGGCACCAAGGCATTTCACAAGATACCGCCGGCGAATATCCAGGCAATCTTCATGCGCATGCAACAAATCAATTACAAGTCAGGCGATGTGGTTTTGAAGCAAGGCTCCGACGGCGACTATTTTTATGTGTTGACCCGTGGCAAGTGTCTTGTCACTCGGGAGACGCCACTCAACAAGGATGGCATCAAGCTCGCTGAACTCGTCGTCGGAGACACCTTCGGCGAAGAAGCATTGATATCGGATGCCAAACGCAACGCCACGGTAACCATGACGACGGAAGGCGCCGTTATGCGCCTTGGCAAAGAAGACTTCAAGAAACTGCTCAATGAACCGATGCTGGACTGGGTGGATATGGCGCAGGCCGAAGAGATCATTAAGAACGGTGGCAAATGGCTGGACGTTCGGCTACCTAGCGAATTCGAAAACCGGCACCTGGATGGAGCTATCAATATTCCGCTCTACTTCATTCGACTGAAGATTAATACGCTTGAAGAGGGCGTCGACTATGTCTTGTGTTGCGACACTGGGCGCAGAAGTTCGGCTGGCGCCTACATACTGAGTGAGCGCGGCTACAAAGCGTACGTATTGAAAGACGGCATCAACTCAGCGCAACCGTAACTAACGCCTGTTCGCGACTATCAAAAACCGAGCGCGTGCAGAATCATGCCCGGCTTGAAGAGGTTCTCTGGTGCTTTTACCAACATCAGTGCGTCGAACAGCCTTTCGCGAGCGTCAAGACTGCTTGCTGAGCGCATAAAGAGCCTTTTCATATACCAGCCCATGAAAGGACCAATCGGCTGACGTTTGCCCGTGGTCTGCGGGTAACCCAGGTCAGCACCTGAGGTTAGCTGCCACGCCCACGCCGCACCGGCGCCCGGCAGGCTGCGGCGGAACGAGTCCGCGAAACCGTCCATCGATTCATTTTGCGCCAGGTGACCTGAAAGAGCGTTCCATAGATGATCAGCTTCTCTCGCCGCTTTGGTCATTCCCTGGCCATAGATCGGATTCAGATTGCATACGGCGTCGCCGATCACAAGCAGACGCTCGGGAAACGCATCCAGTTTGTCGAAGCGCCGCATACTCGTCTGTTTGGTACCGAATCTCTGAAAGTCAGAAACAGGTTCGGCGACTTCGAGAAACTCTGCAATGTCTGGAATATCCAGAGTACGTGCGCGTTGCAAAAAGCCGTCATCGTCAGCGGGCGCATGATCTCCGAAATATCCAAACTGTGTCACGATGAACTGCTCGTTCTCGACTTTTTCTATGAGACCGCCGATCCATTTCTCCGGCGCGGACGGATTTAGAATCAGCAGATTCCAGTCCGGCGAGAAGTCGGCTGCTCGATACATTCGGCTGGTATATCCGAGGTCAACGCCGACGAGCTCTTCTTCAGGCGCGTCAAAGCCGAAGTCCACGAGCTCTTTCGAAAGCGTTGACGCGCGGCCGCGGGCATCGACCAGTAGATCTGCGGCCAGCTCAACTGTTCCTGCGCCGTTCTCGACGACGACTCCTTCGATACCTTTGTTGCCAGCGCCCGTCAACCAGTTACCGAAGCGGTGCCCTGCCCTGATTTCGATGTTTTGAACGGCCGACACACAGCGACGCAGGTGGTGTTCAAAAAATGGTCGAGTCGAACCTATGAGTGTCTGACCAGTCTCCCCCTGGGTCAGGACATTGCCGTAAACGTGAAATCTCCAATCTCGGCCGCCATCGAAAACATGGGCACCATTGTCGATCAGCTCATCAATTAAGTCGGGCAGGTAACGCTGCAGAACGTGATAGGTCGGCGTCAGGATGCCGTGGATGTGGTTGCCCTGCGGCACGGCTTTTCTCGGCGTGGCCCCGCCGTCAAGACCTTCCTTGTCGACCAGAATGACCTCGTCGAAATAATCGGCCAGGACCCGCCCGGCGAAAAGTCCGGCCACGCTTGCGCCAATGACGACAGCTCGACCCTGCTTGTTATTCACAGCGCCCCCTGCGGAAACGGGTGATTTATTTGTGTAGCAAAAAAGGCTTCTGGTTTTCTTTCTTACATGGTATGAGTTTGTTTGTCGCCGCCTAAGGCACCCGCAAGATAGTTTTCGATTTTCTTTTGCGTATTTCCCTGGTCCTGATCACTGAATTGCACACCGATGCCGGTCGTTCGTTTGCCCTGGGCGCCCTTTGGCGTCATCCAGATCACCGTGCCGGCAACCGGAATTTTTTCGTCCTCGCCCATCAGGTTGAGGAGCATGAATACCTCGTCACCGAGACGATAGGAGCTGTTGGTGGGGATAAACAGACCGCCATTGATCACGAAAGGCATGTACGCCAAATACAGGGCGCTCTTGTCCTTAATCGTTAATGTCAGTAGTCCAGGCTTGGTCATCCGCTGTTTACCTTGTTGTCGATGCCACCAATAAAGACGGAACTTCCGACGAAATGCTGCAATCCATCAAGTCACCGGTCCAGTCGATCAGAAGGCTCTCAAGCGTCAGCAATACGTTGTACGAACCCGCCGGCTGACCTCGCAGCCGGTTTATTATGTCTAAATAGCAGAACAAATTTCGCCTGTCCATGCGCTTTAGCACAGATTCGGCCACCGCACCGTCGGCCAGGGCCGATGCCGCACCAGATGCACCATATATGCACCTTTGGACCTCACGACACAGCCAGTCGAGTACAAACTCCGGTTCGTGTTTGGCCCACTTCGCTGCTACGTCCAACGGTGCCGCGCGCCTGGCCGATAGCGCCGCAAAGTCGCGCGACATCGCCTCTGTGGCTTCGAGGCGCTCAGACGCCGTGATTGCCGCCAGAGGCGCATTTCCTGCCGCCCTGAGGGCGCGTGGCCAGCTTGTTGTCGGTTGCAGACGGTCCAGCCAGGCCAGGCTGTCCGCCTCTGAGGGAAGTGCAACATTGATACGCTGGCAACGACTGAAAATAGTCGCCGGCAAGCGGCCCATCCGGTCTGCTACCAGAATCAGCAACGCATCGCCTGGCGGCTCCTCCAGCGTCTTGAGCAGGCTGTTGGCGGCGTTCGCGGTCATTGCGTTGGCCGGCTCGATGACGGCGACCTTGCCGCCCCCCTCGTAGCTGGTCAGGCATAGATCTGTCACGAGTTCCCGTACCTGTTCGATGCCTATGCTGTGCTTGCCTTCGGGCGGGCAAAGCCAGCGCAGATCGGCGTGTTCGGGAACCGTCAGTGGATACTCCGGCAAGCTAGCGGTATTGCCGATTCCGAGCGCCAGTCTCGCCATCCACGCGGCCGCACACCGCTTGCCGACACCGGGCGCCCCCAACAACATCACGGCATGCGGAACCCTGCCGTGTGTGGCTCGTCCCTGCCAGGAATCAACGAAATTTTCTAACCAGGTAAGTTCCATTATTTCAATAATTTAACTTGGTATCTTAATGTTAACTATCATTAAGCAACCCGACCAGTTTCTTTTTGATTGCGGCTTGCACATCGTCCAGGGTCTGGCTTGCATCGATAATCGCAAATCGCTGCGGTTCCGACTCCGCGAGGGCGAGGTAGCCCTCTCGGACACGCGCGTAAAACTCGGTTTTCTCAATCTCCAGCCGATCGGCCGCACCCCGGCGACCGGCCCTGTCCATGCCGATCTCCGCTGGTGCATCCAGCAAAATCGTCAGGTCAGGCTGCAGGCCCTCCTGAACCCAATCGGCGAGTGTATTGATGGTGTCCTGGTTGAATCCACGTCCACTGCCCTGATAAGCGCGACTGGCGTCGGTAAAGCGATCGCAAACTACCCATTGACCGGTCTGCAAAGCCGGCTTGATCGCATTGTGAATATGCAGTGATCGGGCGGCAAAGAACAACAGAAGCTCGGCAATATCGGTCATGGTTTCTTCGCCGTGCTCAAGCAGCAAGGCACGAATTCTTTCTGCAATCGGCGTGCCGCCCGGCTCGCGAGTGCTTACTACGGAAAGTCCTTTGGCCTCGATCAACGATGACAAAAAATCGATATTGGTGGACTTGCCGACTCCCTCGATCCCCTCCACCGTTATGAACTTACCTCGATCCATTATTGTCCCTGATTCTTGTTTCTTGCCGCACGCTGCCTGGCAAGATACTCCTTCACAGCGGCGTCGTGCTGTTCTTTCGTCTCGGAGAACTTGTGGCTGCCATCGCCTAATCCTGTTGCAACGAAATACAATTCACTACCTTGCGCCGGGTGTAGCGCGGCATTAATTGCAGCTTTGCCGGCCAAGGCTATCGGTGTCGGCGGTAGTCCGGCCCTTGTGTATGTGTTGTACGGCGTATCGGTCTGCAAGTCACGGCGAGTCAGATTGCCGTTAAAGGACTCACCAATCCCGTAGATCACAGTAGGATCCGTTTGCAGGCGCATGCGCTTTTGCAGTCGGCGCACGAAAACGCCGGAGATCCTCGCTCTTTCGTCCGCGCGTGC
The DNA here is from genome assembly GCA_964386685.1 of uncultured Woeseiaceae bacterium. GTDB lineage: Bacteria > Pseudomonadota > Gammaproteobacteria > Steroidobacterales > Woeseiaceae > JACZWL01. The sequence goes on from CAYLSX010000072.1 coordinate 4,941, forward strand.
AGTTTCTTTCTCGATGATCGACGCCAACACCAATGCCTCATAGGGGTCGCCAAACGGCAGGCCCTCGTCGCGGCCGTCCCATTCTGCGACCAGTGTTTCATGCAGCAGCGCATATGCCGGCTTTAAAATGTCTTCGTCGCTGCTTCCTTTCGGAAACCGGTAAGTCTCGGGCAGAAACATGCCCTCCGGATGTGTTGCGATCGTCATCAAGGACTCCAGCAAGCGTGGCCAATCCTCGACTGTAAGGCTGTGGTCAACTGCCGGATGCGCCGCCAGCGCTGCCATCATTTCCCGAAAGGTCCATCCCGGGACGATTGTGAAAGAATAAAGCCGTACGTCGCCGGAGACGAACTTGTCGAGCAACTCGCGCGGGCTCGTGCCGTCTTCGATCAGGTATTCGCCGGCGTGAATGGATCCTGCCTGGCCGGCCAGTTGCGCGTACCAGCGGAATATTCCGGGTTTCGCCAGTATGCCCTGCCCGGCCAGCGCCTGAGCGATCGTGGACAGCGCGGCACCCGGCCGAACCTCGAATACGGCACCATTCTCAGGGACAGTCAGCGGGGAATCGAGAACGCGATTGACCTGCCAGAAAGCGACACTCGCACTGAGTATCGCAACAATAAATAGGATCGTAAGAACCTGGAGCGGGCGCTTCATATGCGGCTCATGTTACCGCAGATCAAGCCGCCAGCCACTCAGTTCATGGCTCTGAAAATCAGGCTACCGTTGGTTCCGCCAAAGCCGAACGAATTGGATATCGTGGTCGTTACTTTGGCGTCTCTGGCCGTGTTCGGCACGTAGTCGAGATCACATTCGGGGTCAGGCGTCTCGTAATTGATTGTCGGCGGCAAGACCTGATCGCGAATGGCAAGAATGCAGAAAATGGCCTCGGCCGCGCCGGCGGCCCCCAGCAGATGCCCCGTCGTCGATTTTGTCGAACTAACGGCAAGACTCTTGGCCGCGTCGCCAAATGCACGCTTGATGCCGACGGTTTCACCAATGTCGCCGGCGGGCGTCGAGGTGCCGTGTGCGTTCAGGTAATCAATATCGGCAGGTGCCAGCCCGGCATCGTTCATTGCCGCAACCATACACTTGCGTGCGCCCTCACCGTCGGCCGGCGGCAACGTGATGTGGTAGGCGTCCGCGCTCATGCCGAAACCGATCACCTCTGCATAGATTTTTGCGCCACGCGCTTTGGCATGCTCGTACTCTTCCAGTACCAGGCAACCGGCACCATTGCTTAGTACGAAACCATCGCGGTCCAGATCGAACGGTCGACTTGCCGCCGTCGGATCATCGTTTCGCGTCGACATTGCACGGGCCGAGCAAAAGCCGCCGACCGCAAGTGGCGTACTGGCGAATTCCGCGCCGCCTGCGAGCATGACATCCGCGTCACCATACTCAACCGTGCGTGCAGCGATACCGATGCAATGCGTCGACGTCGTGCAGGCAGTCACGATCGACAGGTTGGGACCCGTAATGCCGTGAATGATACTGACCTGGCCGGAGATCATATTGATGATGCTGCCGGGAATGAAAAACGGCGAGATTTTTCTTGGCCCACCATTAATCATCCTCGAGTGATTATTTTCGATGGTAAGAAGTCCGCCGATACCGGCACCCATGGCTACGCCGATTCGATGGCCATTCTCCTCAGAAACTTCAATGCCGGAGTCGGCAAGCGCTTTGTTGCTCGCACCGATTCCATAATGCATGAAAGGATCCATCTTGCGCGCGTCTTTCGGGCTCAGGACTTCCGATACATCGAAACCCTTGACCGCACCAGCGATGCGCGTGGCCAGGCCGCTGGCATCAAACTCATCGATGGGGACGATCCCGGAATTACCCTCCAGGATGTTTCCCCAGGCTTCGTCGAGCTGGCTGCCGACACAGGACACGATGCCCATGCCGGTGACTACGACACGTCGTTTACTCAAGATTTTTTCCACTTGAATGTGGCAGAACTGCCGACATCGCTGAATATATTAATTAAGGCGCGGCGATCCATCGCCGCGTCCGGACAATCTTACTTGTCGCCGCCACGAGCGGTAACGAAATCGATGGCCTGTTGAACTGTCGTGATCTTTTCGGCATCCTCGTCCGGGATCTCTGTCTCGAACTCCTCCTCGAGGGCCATTACCAGTTCAACGGTGTCCAGTGAGTCGGCACCCAGGTCGTCGACGAAAGAAGCATCGTTCGTCACTTCGTCCTCTTTGACGCCCAATTGTTCGGCGACGATGCTTTTTACTTGCGCTTCAATACTGCTCATGGTGTTCGCTTCTCCTATAGGGAAGAGAGTTCTAAAAATCGGTCCGGATCTGTCGGGAGCCGGCGTTTGTTATTTGATCACGGCGCGGAATTTACCGCTTAGATGCACCCCAAAACACCGTAACTTCTTGATTATTCAAGCCCCGGCTAGGCCGTGGCACAGTATTGTATGTGAATCTTTTTGGGCAATCTAGAGCCCGCGACCCCCGGGGTCAAGCCATCAGCATGCCACCGTTGACATGCAGGGTCTCCCCCGTGACATATGCAGCGGCGTCCGAGGCCAGGAACGTTACGGCATTGGCAATGTCCTCAGCCGCACCGAGCCTGCCCAGTGGCACTTGGCCGAGCATCGCGGCGCGCTGCTCTTCCGCGAGCACCCGCGTCATATCGGTATCGATGAAGCCGGGCGCAACGACATTGACCGTAATATTCCTCGAGCCGACCTCACGCGCGAGCGACTTCGAAAAGCCGATTATGCCCGCCTTCGCGGCCGCGTAATTCGCCTGACCCGGATTGCCCATCAGGCCAATGACCGATGCAATGTTGATGATGCGGCCTCCCCTGGCCTTCATCATTCCACGAAGCGTCGCCTTGCAGACCCGAAAGACGCCACTCAGATTCGTGGACAGCACCGAGTCCCACTCTTCGGCTTTCATGCGAAGCACCAGATTGTCTTTGGTAATACCCGCATTGTTGACGACGATCGTCGGCGGCCCTTCATTAGCCTGAATGTTCGAGATCAACGCCTGAACCGAGTCGTCACTCGAAACATCCAGCACAGCGCCCCTGCCACTGGTACCGAGCGTGCCGGAAATCTGTTCCGCACCACTATCGCTGGTCGCCGTGCCGACGACCGTTGCACCCGCGGCTGCAAGCGACGCTGCAATCGCTGCGCCGATACCGCGGGATGCACCCGTCACGAGGGCGACCTGCCCGTTCAAATCACTCATTTCAGTTTCCTTGCTCCAGGGCCGCTTCGAGGGACGCCGGCGAATCCAGACAGTTGCTTGACAGGCTTCTGTCGATACGGCGATTCAGTCCGGCCAGCACTTTGCCGGGACCGCATTCGACAATCCTGCTTGTGCCATGTTCGATCATGAATCCAATGGTTTCCGCCCAACGTACCGGGCTGAAAAGCTGACGTTTCAGGCCATCGCGTATCTGCTCGACCGTTTCGTAACAGACCACGTCCGCGTTGCTGATGACCGGAATGCCTGGCGCTTCGAGATTTGCAGCCGCCAGCGCTTCGGCCAATTCCTCGGCAGCCGGCTTCATAAGATCGCTGTGCGCCGGCACGCTGACGCTGAGCAGCAATGCGCGGCGGGCACCCGCCTCAGTCGCCAGCTTCGCCGCCCGCTCGACTGCGGATCGGGCCCCGGCGATGACTACCTGGCCCGGGGTGTTGAAATTGACAGCCTGAACGACCTCGCCTTGTTCGGCATCGCGGCACACTACCAGCACCGCGTCATCGTCCAGACCAAGAATCGCCGCCATGGCACCCTGTCCGGCAGGGACAGCCTGTTGCATGAGTTCTGCGCGCCGCCTGATCAGACGTATTGCCTCCGGGAACTCAATGACGCCGGCACAAACCAGCGCCGTATACTCACCGAGACTGTGGCCGGCAAGCAGCGACGGCGTCTGCCCGCCTGCCGCTTGCCAGACGCGCCAGGCTGCGACACCGGCGGCCATCATCACCGGCTGCGTTACCACAGTCTCGTCGAGCTTCTCTTTCGGGCCGACCTGCGCCAGTTGCCAAAGATCGAAACCGAGTTCTTCGCTGGCCTCCGCATAGCATGCCTGCACCTCGGGAAACTGCTCGGCGAGTTCGGCCTGCATGGCGATCGACTGTGAGCCCTGACCGGGAAAAACAAAAGCAAGCGTCACGAATTCCTCCCCATTTTTGTTTTCCAGAATACAGCAGCAACACAGATGCCCGCCAGTGTGCCGTACAGATGGGAATCGACGACGACATCGCCGCCTGCCGATTGCTCGGATCCCGGCATGGGCCCGAGCATCTGTTCGTAGCCGATTTTGACCGCCACGACCATCCCCCCCAGCAATGCTTCCCGCGGCAGGAATCGATATCCTTTCACAATACCTGCCACCAGCAGGCCATGAAGAAAACCGGACATGCCTACGTACCAGACGATCTCCGGATTGAAAAACCAAAGCCCGACATTCACGCCGGCGATGGTGACCGCCGTCGCGATCAGCCATTGCCGACTGCTGAAATACTCACCGACGGCCACCCACACCAGGATCAACGCGATCGCATTGAGGAAATAATGACTGGGCCCGAGGTGTACGAGATGTCCCGTCAATAATCGCCAGACTTCGAAATCAAGGATCCCCACCCGATCGTATTGCAGCCACGTGCGACCGGCGTCGCCCAGCAACTCGAAGATGCCGCTGCAAACGATCAAAACAGTCGGAATCCGCCAATAGGAACTGCGTCGCAGCACTGCGAGGCTCGGATTATTACGATCTAGGTCTAACCCCATGTTTGTTATACTGACGTTTAGTCTGTTATCGAGTCAATCCGGAGCAAAGCTGTGTTTAGTCAACGCGGATTCACATTAATTGAAATTATGGTCGTGGTGATCATCCTCGGGATTCTTGCAGCAATCGTGGCCCCGAATGTGATCGGCAGGATTGATGACGCGCAGGCTGCGAGGGTTCAGCAGGACCTGCGCGGCATCGAAAATGCGCTGAAATTCTACAGGCTGGATAACTTTAGCTACCCAAGCAGCGAGCAGGGTCTCGACGCTTTGGTGACAAAACCCGCCGACCCGAACATCAGGAACTGGAAGAGCGGCGGCTACCTCGACCGCATGCCCAAAGATCCCTGGGGAAATCTCTATCAGTATCTGAGCCCCGGTAATAACGGCGAAATCGACATCTATACACTGGGTCGTGACGGTCGACCTGGCGGCGAAGGCGTCGATGCCGACGTAGGAAACTGGGATCTGGAATAATATGATTCACTCCGCTCCAGTCCGACCGACACGCCCGTGTCGCTGCAGCGGATTTACCCTGATCGAAATACTGGTTGTCGTCGTGATCATGGGCATCATCAGTGCGATCGTCGTTCTTGGTTTAGGCAATCTCGGTGATGATCGTGACCTCAGGACCGAAGCGAGGCGAATGACCGCACTGATCGAGATGACTTTGGATGAAGCAACGCTGCAAGGGCGCGACTTCGGACTGGAACTCATGCAAAACGGATATCGTTTCGTCGAATTCGATCCATTGACGGAACAATGGAGCGAGGTCATCGGCGACGACTTCATGCGACCACGATCGTTGGCGGAAGGCACGGAATTCGATTTGTTTCTGGAAGACAAGCGGGTGTTGCTGAAGATCGACGCTGCTGAAACGGAAAAAGGCGACGATGACGACGACAGGGACCTCAGCGACGACTTCCTGCCACACGTTCTTGTTCTGTCGAGCGGCGACATCACACCGTTCGTTCTCGAGATTTTCCGCAACAGCGACCGCGCCAGCGTCCAACTGAGCGCATCGCCCGCCGGCGAACTGAAGGTAGGCACGAATGAAGACGAGTAAGGGATTCACGTTGATCGAGGTCATGGTGGCGATGGCGATCGCCGCGCTTGGTCTCGCAGCGGTTGCCGCCAGCGTCAGTCAGATGGTCGATGCCGGAGCCGCCATGCAACAAAGGTCCTACGCGAGCTGGATCGCACAAAACAAGATTGCCGAGATGCGCCTCGCAAATGTCATTCCCGATGTCAGCGAATCTTCAGGCGATACGATTTTTGCCAATCGTGAATGGATATGGCGCGCGACCGTTTCCGATACGGGAGTGGAAAATCTGTTTCGCGTCGACGTCCGGGTCGGCCTTGCGGATGGCGACGAAAATATCCGCACGGTTACCGGTTTCATCGGCGAGCCAGGTGTGCCTGGCCAGAGTAATCTCGTGTGGGTCAGAAATTCGCTCGCCGTCGGTGAATCGG
>CAYLSX010000073.1:0-11046 GCA_964386685.1 uncultured Woeseiaceae bacterium
TGCGAGAATGCTCCCTCGGCAAAAAACCGGCGCAGCATATTGGGGATGCGATTGGCCACGAGAAACGCATCCATGACGATGGTCGCTCCGAAAAAGCGCGCGAATACGATGTCACGGGCCAGGCCGAGGATGCGGGACAGCAGGGTCATCGAGCTGACGACCGAGGTAGACTGTAGAAGGCGCTTGCCGCTCACCCGCTTGTTCGGGGCGCCGGGAGCGGCTTGAGAGCTGGATTCGGGTGACTGATCTGGGTCCATGACAGCCGCTAGTTTATCCTTAGATGCAGCCAAAAATCAGTCATTTAGGGGATGCGCCCCTTTCCATTGACATTCGCCAGGCGGGCACGAATAATACGCGGCTCTTTACAGCCAGACACTCAGGTTTACAGCAGTGGCAAACATCAAATCAGCCCGGAAACGCGCCCGTCAGGCGGAGAAGACCCGACTTCACAACATGGGGCTTCGCTCCAAGATGCGAACCCACATCAAGGATGTGATCAAGGCCGTCGAGAAAGGCGACCAGAAGGCAGCATCGGCTGCGTATAGCGCCGCCGTGCCCATCATAGACTCGATGGTGAACAAAGGCATCGTTAACAAAAACAAGGCCGCGAGGCACAAGAGCCGCCTGAACAAGATGGTCAAAGCGCTCGCCGCATAACAGACAGAACAAAAAAGGGGACGGACTCGTCAGAGTCCGTCCCCTTTTCTTTTGCCTTTCCTTAATCGACTACCAGCATTTATCCCCGCCGCCGGTACTGCCTTTCTGGCCTGTATTTAACAGGAACAGGGTTGCGCACTGATTATCTTTGCTGGCCATCATCATCTGTGGAATAGCCACCAAAGTGTAGGTCGTCGGCGTCGGCGCTACCATGGCGATAAGATAGACCCGACGGTTATCTCCCATCGCGATGTAATCGCCATCGTCAGTGACCATGAACGGATCCTCCTGAAAGCCGAGCGTCGTCAGCGCGTTCGCATAGCGCTTGTTGTCCATGAAGTATTGCTGCTGCCGATCAGCGACCTGGAGCAGCACGGATTTTCCCGCCGTGCGCTTGGCCCTCACAACATATTGCGTATATGAAGGATACGCGGCTGATGCAATGATGGAAAGTATCACTATTGCGATTAGTAATTCAATCAAAGTCACGCCTGACTGCTTTCTTTTCATTTCGATTTTCACTTTCATCGTCCTGTAAGAAATTGTAGTTTAGAGATCCGAGTCTTCCTGCAGATACCAGTAGGTTCTCCAGCGGGTGGTCGTCTCGATGTCGTCGATCTGTAAATCAGGTCGGAGTATCTTGTTCGGCGGAATCGATACCACTTCGGCAGGTATGCCGGCCGAGGTCAGATCCGTGCTGCGATCGTCTTTCGTCGTCGGCTCATCGGGATGATCGGGATCATCGTCCGACGTATCGTAGTTGATGACCGACCGGGCATCCTGCAGGCCAACTGCATACAAGCGGCCCGCGCCCTCTGAGGGCGCGCATACCGTCGAGGACCCTGCGCCCTGCGGCAGATAGGTTGTAAAGAACACCATGCCGGTGATCGTCGTTGGCGTAGCCAGTATTTTCTCTCCGCTATCCTCCATACGCAGACGCCAGCCAACGGTAAGATCGACACTGCAGCTGCCGCTCTCCTGAAGACAGTTATCAGTTACATCGCCGAAATCAGGATGCTCGTAGCCTGCCGCGGCGCCAGATCCGACCGTTGTATTGCGATCCTTGATCATGTAGAAAAAGTTAGACGCAACGCCACCATTGTCCAGTGGATCTGCGCGGTCCCCCGATCCGAGCAGCACGCCGTCGAAATTGCCGTAGCTGTCCTGCGCCTGAACGAGGTCAGGCCGATGAAAGAATCGTCGGTCCGACGCCTTACCTGCGGCACCGGTCGAATGCCGCCCAACGGACGCAACCAAGGTCAATTTCCAATCGATGGTACTGTCGCCTTTCAGGTCGGCGCGCCAGACGTTGCCGCCGGTATCGCCTACCAGAATTCTGTCCGTTAGAGAGTCACCATCGGTATCGGCGACTGTCAAAGTGGACGGAATACTGTCGACGAGCTGTGAATGCTCGAATACCTTACTTGATGCGCCTCCGGATCCACCCCGGGCCTTCCAGATCAGGTCACCGGTCCCGGCATCGACCACATAAATCGCATTACCTTCGGAATCATCAGTACCCACCGATGCTCTGTCGTCCTTGTTGGTGTCGTAGCCGCCGGCAAACATGACGACCGGCCTCGGGCCGCTGCCAGTATCGACGAGTCCGACTCGCGGATTCGAGAATGTGTAACCCAACTCGGAGAAGTCGCCGGACTTGTCGATTGTCCACATGAGCTTCGGCACGTCCGGATTCGAAATATCGAGCCCGTAATAAGCCTTACCCCCGCGTCTTAATCCGACAAACAGGTATGCCTTCTCTCCGCTCTCGATTGTGCCGTTGTAATTCTTGTCCTCGATATAGGCAACGGGTGCACCGTCAAATGTGTAGGGATGCTTGGCACCCGTCGCATTGCTACGCAAGCGTTTCTGCGCCGCCATTGAAGTTCGCGGCATAAATGCCCACATCTCCTCGCCACTCTCGCTGCCTCCGGAACTTGTATTCCTGATCATGCGCAGCAGGCCGTCGTTGGATGCCACGGCGATGTAAATCGCCGGGTTTCCGGTACTGTAGCCACTGCGGGCACCGAAATTGAGTGGCATCGGCCGTGAATGCAAGGGATCGCCGAATATCCAGTCACGTGCCTCACTGGTTACACTGTCACCGTCGAGGTCATCGACGTCCAGCCCGCGCGCAAAGGCGATTAACTCCATTGCCTCGCCAGACGTCGATGCACCAAAGTCAGATTGCAGATCCGCAGCCGTAACCGCATCGACATTCAATGGAGCGAGCGAATTCGTGCCTTTGTCGTAGTAAATCGTACGTCCACCAAGACCGTTCGATTCGCCAGGGCTGCCGGACATGAATCCCGGAATTTTTTGCCCGGCGCCACCTCTCGCAACACTGCGGCCATCCCTGCCGTCAACTTCGCCCACTGATTCATCAGGCGGCGGAAGTGCGCTGGACGACGTCCAATGCGTGAGCGCTCCGTAGCGAATTCGGCCGTCACCAGCAACGGCGTTGGTTCCCATTGCGTCTACCACTGCCGCGACCTCAGAAGAGTTATTGCCACCCATCAGTTTCAGCTTTTTGACGTTGCCGACCCAGTAAGGCTTCGCGTCTTTATCGACCTGAAAGAGTGCGATGTAGATGTTGTCGGTAATTTCCGCCCGGTTGAAAACGTTGACCGGTACCGATGCGGCTACGAATGTCGTGCTAACGCTAAGTATCTGTTTGAATATTTCCTGCAGCGTTGCGACCAGTTCATCGGGGTTTTCGCTCAATGCTAATGGTGTACCGGTCCCGCCGGCCCGGGCGTAGCCAACGGTCGTCGTATTGATCTTTGACGGATCGACTATGAAGTATGAGACGACATTCTGCTTGCCATCGAGATCCGCTACCGACGGATAACTTGCGCTCGCCAGATCGGCATCATTCAGATATTGGACGACATCCGGGAATTTACTTTGTGAGGAACCAAAGCCACCGCTGGCGACGCTCTCCTCGATCGCATCATCCGAATCACTGTCCTGGTTCGACACCAGAAACATGGTATTGACGGTATAGATACTGGTGCATTCGCCGGCCGTTTCCAGTGGGCTGACGTAATTCGGCTTGATGGCGGGACCCGATTCAATGCCGGTATCCCAGGAAATCGCCGGGTTATCGACATTCAGGTTGTTTTGGCTGTTGGTACCGTAGTCGGTATAGCCGTTATGCGCATTGTAGACGCCCTGCCCGGTCAAATAGCGGAAGAACTCGAAGAAGAGTTCCTTACCCTGGTAGGAATGACTCGTGTTGCCCGACGGGTTCGGCATCGAATCCAGAATCGCATGGAACCGCGCCTTCGCGCCGTTGCCGTCGCCGACCTCGAATTTCTGAAAGCCCATCGCCATGTAACCGCCACCACTACAATTGGTCCGGCCGAACCCGGCACAGTTCTGCTTGTGGTCATGATTCAACATGAGGCCCACTTTCACGCCTTCGAGTGGCTCGAAGACCTTGCGCATCGCGCCGCGCAGGACATCGAAGAAAGTGTATGGGCCTGTAGCGCTCATGTAGCCCTCTGCAATGAGCGTGTCGCAGGTGCCGCCATTGCAGGCGGTCGAGCCCAGATTTGAACGATAATCCAGTGAAAACATGACCAATGGTTCGCTGTTTGCCGGCAGCCCGGCACCTGCATTGATGTACACGTCCGTGTCGTCGGCGTTCACTGTGCCGCTAAGTGCGACCAATATTGCTATCGCCGTTGTCAGAAATAATTTATTACGCATGGCATCCGTACCTGTTAGAAACTCAAAAATGTGCATTGCTTATAGCGTTGGAACCAGGACCATCACACCCTCGACAATCTGTTGTCGCCCGAGTGACTCGTCCGCCCGGTCATAAGTTGCCGTAACTTCAAATGCGGCACTCGAAAATTTATCAATACTCGACTCGACGACTCGCGGCGGCGGCCTGAATATCGGCCCCAATCGCTGTACGCGTCCTGACAAGTCGCCGTTTGCAATGTAGTTAGCGATCTCCGCATTCGCTATGGGCAGATCGTTACGATTGCATCCGCTTTCTCCGGCCGTGCAAATGGTGAATCCGGAACCACCGATGACTGGCGTCGTCTGCGGATCCGAAAGGATTACGTCGGCGAGCGCTTGTGCGCCTTGTGCCGCTGCCACCCGGGATTCCTCGTTTTGCGCCATACGCAAGCCGATATTGCTCGAGCGCATACTCGATATGGTCAACAGCGTTATCGCAATGAGAATGACCAAAGAAATAACGAGGATCGCGCCGTCCTGGCGACCAATCGGATTGGCATTTACCTTATTCATCTAAAATCCCATCATGTTGAGACTGCGAATGTTCTGAATGCTCACAGTTGTTGAAACTACCCGGCGATGAAAGTTGTCACCCGGTACGTATTGAGGCGCATTGCTGACGGTATAAGCCTTGTTGTTTTGATAACGCCGATCGACTTTCGTCGTTCTGGCCAGCAGAAAAATTCGTGCGGACACCACGCTCTGCACTTGAGCAACTGTGGGGTTCGGCAGGAACACGTTCGGGTTGCCATCGTCGTTGAGGTCAAGCCCGTACTCGATCTGCAGGTCCTCGATTCCGGCCGCAAGACATTCGCTCACCATACTGGGACCCGCACCCGTCAATACCTTCTTGCAAAGAGCCGGTATCCCGTCACCCGGTGCATTCGAGTAGTTGCGAATGAAGTAAATACTCGGCCGGTATGCCCAGTCGGCCGACGGAGGCGCGATGACGAGCGGCGGTGTGGCGCTCATCGGCTGCTTGAAAAGCAGTCCAACTGTTCCATTCGTTCTCAGGTAGACCTGACCGGCAGACGGCGCAGCAGTACGCGCACCGGCGACCCGCTTGATGGACACGACGTCAGTCCCATCCTTGAATTCACCGCCGGCGATGCAGGTATGGTTCGCAGCAGCCTGGGCTGCCGTCGCATTATCCAGTGCAGTAATCGATAGATTTTGATCCGTGCCGATCGCCTGTGTCTGATACATCCATGCAGGAGAACCCGCGGGGCCGCAATCGACACCTAATGTAAGGCTGGCGTCACCAACGACGGAACCCGGCACGAGCAGATCGCCGTAATGACCCGCCATGCTGATCTCGAACGCGATCTCACGCAACGCGTGTCTCGCGTCGTCCTGCATGCGGAGAACATTCTCGTCCTGATTGAAACTGTGGCTGTTGTTCGCAAATATCGTAATGATCGCCGAGCCGAGAATGAGCGACAGCGTCATGGCGATCATGAGTTCGACCATCGTGAAGCCGCGTTGCCTGATTTTACGTGTCTGATACATTATATAGAGTCCGCGACCGATCAAATATTCGGATCGATAAAAGTCGGCACCTGCACATTGCGGCGAAACGCATTGCCGGCACCATATTTGCCGGAACCATCGCCACATGTGATTAGCCCCGAATCAAGGAGCGAGACACCGCCGCGCCATGCGATCGTCACCGTATAAATTCCGGCGCCACCACCAACCGGACCGTCGATGCAGATGGTTGGCTGAACCAGACCACCAGCCGCGCCTTCCGCGCCGACTTCCATCTCACCGTCGAGAACTTCTTCCCAGAACCAGAGATCGTGTACCGCTTTCTGTGCAGCGTTGCAGGTCGAACCCATAGTGCCGCAATTCGGTGCCGGTTCGGCCGGCATCACGTTGTCACCCAAGTCTGCACTGGCCAGGTACATATCGATTCCATTTCCGTTTGTGCGCATATCCTCGAGCAAACCGTAAGCAATGTGAGATGCAGTTGTACGTTGCACGCTTTCGAAGTTCGCGCTCTTGGAAACGGTTTGCAGCCCGGCGACCGCCAGCAGCCCAACACTGAAGATGACGATCGATACCAGTAATTCGATCAGCGAGAAAGCGCGTTGTCTGTTTTGTTTGAACATGGCGACGATCTACGAGCAGCTAGGTTTGCTGCCGTCGGCCTTGTATTCAGAGAGTTGCGGACGACCGGACATTCCCAGGATGACGACCTTGGCGTGATCGCTTCCGCGCTTGTCGCACAAAGCGAATTCGCCTGTATTCACCGCGACGGAGCCGTTCATGACGCGACCGTTGGGACGATATGAAAAGCTGTTCGGAAACTGCGAGGAATCGATCGTTATGCTGTTGACTTCACTGCCTGTCGCCAGAATCGTTTCATCAACGCTCCGGTTCTGATTGTTATCCACATCGTGAAACGCGATCCAGCCTTCGTTCCAGCCGACGACCTGACAACTCTGGCCATTGCCACTCGCACACATGCCAACGCGGGCATTCAGGGTGATTGCGGTATTCCTCGCCAGGTGCATCCCGGCGACCAGCTCATTGACAGTGCTGGCCTGCTTGGAATTCATTGATATCGTGCGAAAACTGGGCACCGCAAACGACATTAATATCGTTGCCACACCCAAGGTGATCAGCAGTTCGACGAGTGATAGTCCTTGCTCCCTAACCATTACATAATCCCTGTTTTCGTCGTTTTTCCAGTCGGCCAAAGCCGCGATTCAGAAATTCGATTTACAGGCTACATGTTACGGATGACGGGGGTTTGCGTCTGCGAACCAGGTTGGAGCTGCGCCCGAAGGTACCGACCTCACACTCATATTTGCTAGGCAGTTCCGACATTATGGAAAATGAATTCTCCGCAGGCTATTGCAGAAGAATTTGCAGGATTTTGGCTACTCCTGAGCTTGTTCGCCCATATCTTCGAGCTCGCGCATGATCGCCTGGGCGAGCTTCTCGGTGCCCTCGCCGGACACCGCGCTGGTCTCGAATACGGGGCCATCCCAGCTCAACTGATCCACGAGATCTTCGTGCACACTGGCCATATCCTCCTTCGTGAGCAGATCAGTCTTATTGAGGACCAGCCAACGCGGTTTCTCAGAAACGTCTTCAGAGAATCTGACCAGTTCCTTTTCGATGGCGCGAAAATCGTTGGCCGGATCGGCGCCCGGCTCGATCGGGGCGATATCGACGAGATGCAATAACAACTTCGTGCGTTGCAGATGTTTCAGAAATTGTATGCCTAAGCCGGCGCCGTCGGCCGCGCCTTCGATGAGTCCCGGTACGTCTGCCATTACAAAACTCTGCAACGGTCCGACCGCAACGACGCCGAGGTTCGGGTGCAAGGTCGTAAATGGATAATCCGCAACTTTGGGGCGTGCGGCAGACATCGAACGGATCAGTGTCGATTTACCCGCGTTCGGCAAGCCCAGCAAACCAACGTCTGCAAGAAGTTTGAGTTCGAGCATCAGGTGCCGCTTTTCGCCGGGTGAGCCGTTGGTAATCTTTCGCGGTGCTCTGTTGGTGCTGCTCTTGAAGCGGGTATTTCCAAGGCCACCACGCCCGGCCTCGACGACCATCAGTCGCTGCCGGGCTTCCGTGAGATCTCCGATAATCTCGCCGGTATCGACGTCATGTACAAGGGTGCCGCATGGAACGATCACGTCCAGATCGTCACCGGATTTACCGGTCTTGTTTCGGCCGGCGCCTGACTGGCCATTGCCGGCTTTGAATTTTCTCGCAACACGAAAATCGGCAAGCGTGTTCACGCCAACGTTAGCAACCAGAAATACGTTGCCACCGTCGCCGCCGTCACCCCCATCCGGGCCGCCCCTCTCGACAAATTTCTCACGCCGAAAGCTCAGGCAACCATGGCCGCCGTTGCCGGCCTGTACGCTGATAGTGGCTTCATCGACGAATTTCATGATCGCTTACCAAACAAAAAACCCCGCTTTCGGCGGGGCTCCTTAAATTCTTCATCGTTCGGAAAAAAGCCTAGCTAGATTCCACACTGACAAACTGGCGATTTTTCGGGCCCTTCTTCTCGAATTTTACGTTGCCGTCAGATTTCGCGAACAGCGTATGATCCCGGCCGATGCCGACATTCACACCCGGATGAACCCGCGTGCCGCGCTGGCGAACGATAATGTTGCCCGCGACAACCTGCTGGCCACCGTAAGCCTTCACGCCTAGACGTTTGGATTGGGAGTCGCGACCGTTCTTGCTACTACCGCCTGCTTTTTTATGAGCCATTTTGCTGTTCCTGTCGTACCGGCCTGCATTCGTGCAGACCGTTCAAATTCTAATCCGATCAGAGCCGATTATCAGCTCTTCTTTTTAGCGGCCTTCTTCTTGGCCGTTTTCTTTGCTACCGGCTTGTGGGCTTCGGCCTTGCTGGCTGATGCCTTCTTGACAGCTGGTTTCTTTGCCGCCGCTTTCTTTGCCGCCGGCTCCTTTGCTGCAGCCTTGTGGGCTTCAGCCTTATGGGCTGAAGCCTTCTTGGCTGCCGGCTTGTCCGCTGCTTTTTCTGCGGCGGGCGCCTTGCTACCGGAAGCACTGATCGCGGTTATTTCAACCTCGGTGAAGAACTGTCGATGTGTATGCTGCCGCTTGTAATTTGCCCGGCGCTTGAATTTCACGACATCGACTTTCTTGGATTTGCCCTGGCGCAGGACTTTGGCACTGACACTACCGCCCGACAGCAAGGGGCTGCCGACCTTGATTTTCGTGCCCTCACCAACGAGCAAAACCTCGTCGAATTTGATATTGGCGCCCTCGTCCACATCCAGCTTTTCCAGCCGGAGGCAATCGCCTTTGCTCGCCCGGTATTGTTTACCGCCAGAGCGAAAAACCGCGTACATCGTTATATGCTCCAAAATGCAAGAAGCCGATCATTCGCAACTTGCTGAGAATTAAGGGTTTTGTGGGTATGTGCCGGTCCGAACCCGGCCTGACGTTTTGCCTGCGGCCACAAAAGAGCGGGGATTTTATAGGCTTGAGGGCCGCGGGTCAACGTTCGCAAGCTACGGAATTCCACTTTATTTCAATAGCTTGCAAATAGTGACCGGCGCCGAACTCGCTGTGCCCGGGTCGCCAATCCAGGGCAATTCAGGCATTATTTGCAACGCCATGCAACCCGCAGAAAAAGCACCCCAATCCCTGGCAATTAATGAAGTAAAAGATCTGGCGGCCGCCGACATGCAGGCTGTCGATCTTCTAATTCGTGAGAGCCTGAAAAGCGACGTCGCTCTCGTATCGCAAGTATCCGAATACATTGTGACGAGCGGCGGCAAGCGTCTGCGTCCATTGATCGTGTTGCTTGCTGCTCGCGCTCTGGGGTACACCGGCGACCATCACGTACATTCGGCGGCGATCATCGAATTCATTCACACCGCAACCTTGTTGCACGACGACGTGGTCGATTCATCGGCCAGACGCCGCGGTCGCGATACCGCGAACACTGTATTCGGCAATCAGGCAAGCGTGCTGGTAGGCGACTTCCTGTATTCGCGCGCATTTCAGATGATGGTCGATATTGGCAGCATGAAGATCATGCGCATACTCGCAGATGCGACCAACACCATCGCAGCCGGTGAAGTCCTGCAATTGATGAACGTTCACGATGCAGACGTCACGGAAGACGCCTATCTTCAGGTCATATACCGCAAGACCGCGTGCTTGTTCGAGGCCGGTGCACAGATTGCCGCCGTGCTGGCTGCGCGCGATTCGACCGACGTTCCCGCCATGATTACCTTTGGCAAGAATCTGGGCACGGCGTTTCAGCTCATCGATGACGTGCTCGACTATGATGCGTCCCCCCTGGAACTCGGCAAGAATCTCGGCGACGACCTGGCCGAAGGGAAGAGCACACTGCCGCTGATTTATGCGATGCAAAATGGCAGCGAGACGCAGCGCAAGTTGATCAGGACGGCAATTGAATCGGACGGAATCGGACAGCTGGACGAGGTGCACTCCATCATTGAATCAACCGGCGCGCTCGATTACACGGTGAGTCGTGCCCAGGCAGCAGCCGACCTCGCTATCGACGCCATATCCGGCATGCCCGAGTCCGACTATAAACAGGCGCTGGTCGCGCTTGCCGAGTTTTCCGTCCGCCGCCGATCGTAGTGTGCTGTCCAATGCACAAGCTCGTGAAGAGGCTAGGATGAGTTCCATTCACGCGACTGCCGTCGTATCCGGGAAGGCGGAGCTAGACGCAACAGTTTCCATCGGCCCGTTTGCCGTCGTCGAAGACAATGTTCACGTCGCCGCTGGAACTACGATCGGCCCACACGCGGTCATCCATGAGTTTTGCCGCATCGGCAAGAACAACACCATCGACGCCCATACGGTCATCGGCGGGCTCCCGCAACACGCGAAGTTTGATGGCTCGGAGACCTGGGTCGAGATCGGCGACAACAATGTGATCCGCGAGGGAGCGACGATTCATCGCGCGTTCGAACCGGGCGCCGCCACCAGGATCGGCTCGGGATGTTTTCTTATGTGCTACGCGCACGTCGGTCATGACAGCGTAGTCGGCGACAATGTGACACTCTCTAATAACATCGTATTGGGCGGACATGTCGTCGTCGGCGATTCTGTCGTCATGGGAGGCTGTGCGGGCGCACACCAGTTCCTGCGTATTGG
>CAYLSX010000074.1:0-10741 GCA_964386685.1 uncultured Woeseiaceae bacterium
TATCTCTACATCGGTTTCGGCGACGGCGGCAGTGGCGGCGATCCTAATGATCGCGCGCAAGACACCAATTACATACTCGGTAGCATGGTTCGAATCGATGTGGACGGTGCGGCTCTTTACACGATTCCCGCGACCAATCCGTTCTCAGGCAACACGAACTGCATGAATGGCAGCGGCACGATGCCATGCCCGGAAATCTATGCCTGGGGACTCCGCAACCCCTGGCGCTGGAGTTTCGACAGCCAAACCGGTGATCTCTGGGTCGGCGACGTCGGTCAGGGTCAGTGGGAGGAAGTTAACCGGGTCGAACTCGGTATGAACTACGGATGGGATGACCGTGAAGGTGCACATTGTTTTGAACCATCGTCCGGCTGCCTGACCAATAACGTCGACCCTATTACGGAGTACGACCACAGCGTCGGGCAGTCCATTACGGGCGGTTACGTCTATCGGGGTACTGTTAATGCAAGCCTGCAGGGCTACTACGTCTTCGGTGACTATGTCTCCGGGCGAATCTGGGCGGTGGATGCGACCAGCCCACAAGGCACATCGCCCACCCAGATCGATAATACGAATCTAAACATCTCCTCGTTCGCTGAAGGCGTCGACGGTGAACTGTATGCCGTGGATCATGGAGGTGGCGGAATCTACCAAATCGTCGCCGCTCCCTAGTTAAGCCGTACTGCAAAAAACGGTGCCGGGTTTATTAACCGGGCACCTTTTTTTTCTATAGAATGCGCTGGCTGAACGAACGGAGCTGTCACAGTGAGCCAGAAATCAGATATCGAAATTGCCCGCACGGCGAAGATGCTGCCGATACAGGACATCGGCGAAAAACTCGGCGTAACCGGCAAGTCCCTCATTCCCTGGGGGCATGACAAAGCCAAGATTGACTACGAATCGATCAATGCCTCGGCGTCGAATGATGACGGCAAGCTGATTCTGGTAACTGCGGTTTCGCCGACACCGGCGGGCGAGGGCAAGACCACGACAACTGTTGGTCTTGGCGATGCGATGAATCAGATCGGCAAGAACACTGTCATTTGTCTTCGAGAGCCGAGTCTTGGTCCCTGTTTCGGAATGAAAGGCGGCGCGGCCGGCGGCGGTTATGCGCAAGTCGTGCCGATGACCGATATCAACCTGCATTTCACCGGCGATTTTCATGCCATCGGTGCGGCTCACAACCTGCTGTCGGCGTTAATCGACAATCACATTCATTGGGAGAACGCACTCGATCTCGATCCGAGGCGCATCACCTGGCGCAGAGTGGTCGACATGAACGATCGAGCATTGCGAAACATTACCATCGGGCTCGGCGGCACGATTCACGGCGTGCCGAGAGAATCGGGCTATGACATCACCGTCGCTTCCGAGATCATGGCCATCTTTTGCCTCGCGAGCGACCTTCAGGACCTCGAGCGGCGCATGAGCAATATCGTCGTTGGCTACACTCGCGCGCAGACCCCTGTCACGGTGAAGGAACTCAATGCACAGGGCGCGATGACGGCCCTGCTCAGAGACGCGTTTATGCCTAATCTGGTGCAGACGATGGAAAACAATCCTGCGCTTGTGCACGGCGGCCCTTTTGCGAACATCGCCCACGGTTGCAACTCAGTCGTTGCGACGAAGACTGCGTTAAAGTTCGCCGACTACGTCGTCACCGAAGCCGGTTTCGGCGCAGACCTCGGCGCGGAGAAGTTTTTCGACATCAAGTGTCGCAAAGCGAATTTGCATCCCGATGCCGTGGTTCTGGTCGCGACGATCAAGGCACTGAAAATGCAGGGCGGCGTTCCCAAGGACGAACTGGCAAAAGAAAACACCGATGCACTACAGCAAGGTTGCATCAACCTGGGTCAGCACATTCGCAATCTTGGACAATTTGGTGTGCCCGTCGCCGTGGGTATCAACATGTTCAGCGCCGATACCGATGCCGAGGTTCAGGTCATCAAGGACTACTGCAGGGGCTTTGGCATCGAGGCGATCGAGTGCCGGCACTGGGCGGAGGGCGGCAAAGGCACCATAGAAATGGCCGAATACATCGTGCAGCTGGCGGACTCAGAGCAGGCTCAATTCAGGCCGCTCTATGACGACGACCTCGGGCTGTGGGAGAAAGCGCGGCACGTCGCCAGAACCATTTATGGCGCCGATGACATCATTGCGGATAAGAAGGTTCGCGATCAGTTCAGCCAGTTCGAAGAGGGCGGTTACGGTAGCTATCCGGTGTGTATGGCCAAGACCCAGTACAGTTTTTCGACCGATCCGAATCTGCTGGGTGCTCCGAAGGGACATGTGGTTCCGATCCGCGAGGTTCGACTCGCTGCGGGCGCCGAATTCATCGTAATCGTTTGCGGCGCCATCATGACGATGCCCGGCCTTCCGCGGAAACCGGCCGCGAATGATATTTACGTTAATGCAGACGGACGCATCGAAGGACTCTTCTAAGCCGTCAGGTCAGCGGCAGTCGGTCCGGCATCACAAATTGAGTTCGCGCGAGCAGGGAGCCTAAGCGCTCACTCGAATAATAGGCGCTGATGATTGAGGGTTGTGTCGCAAACAAGTCGGCGTTACGACGCCTGAAGGCTTGCCAGTCCTCCGATGCCGCCTTTCTTTCGGCAATCAGTATCATGAAAAACCAGCTAATGGTTTCGTGATATTTCGATTCGACACCGAGCTTCTTGGTCAGTTTCCGAAGCGCTTTACAAAAACGCGCAATTGACTCCTGGAGTTGGTACTTTTGCAGGTACGACCAGGCGACGAATATATGTGCTTCGTGATCGAACTGTTCCGCATCAACGTCGCCACGTTCGAAGTCTGCGATTGTGATCGGTTCACTGCAGGTCGAGGTCATCCGGGGCAGGGCGCTCATCGTTCATCCTCCTGCAACTTGTGGCTGTCGGCTGCAGTCAGGTCGCAGCCGTAAACTCCCTTGAGGCCGTTCACGACCTTGATCGTTTCCTCCGAAAAGGGTGCTTTGCCCTCAAAACTGTGCAGAACGATGCCCTCGAGCAGGTCGCCCAATGACAGTTCGCAGTACTCCGCGAGGCCTTTGAGGACCTTCAGGAGGGACTTTTCGATGCGGACGCCGGTTTGTGCCCGCTGCACCAGTCGCCTGGACATATCAACGCCTCAATTGGTCCAAAGTGTTACCATGTTACCAATATAACACCCCCAGTCAAGCGCGAGTTTACCGTGCTCATTCTTGGCGTACTATTGGCAGCCAAGAGCTGCCGATCAAAAAAAGCTTAGAAAATCAGGGGGACAGCGTTGGCGACGTTTACAGATCTAAGGAAGGGATTCGAACTCGGTCCGTGGCAGGTATTGCCCGACCTGGGTGTGCTTCGGCAGGGAGAAACGGAGCAGCGCCTGGAACCCATGGTGATGAACGTCCTCGTGCTGCTGGCCAGCGGCGATGGCGATGTCGTAACAGCCGATCAAATTGTCGAGGTTGTGTGGGGCGGGCGCTCCACGACGCCTGAAACCATTGTTCAGAAAATAAAAGTCTTGCGGGAAAAGCTCGGCGACGATCCCAAGGATCCAAAGTTCATTCAGACGATTCCAAAGATCGGCTATCGCGTGGTGTGCGACGTGGTCGTGCCGCAAGCGGTCGAGGCAGAGCCGGCGCCATCGTTTATCCCAGCGTATCTCTGGCCGATCGTCGGCGGTTTCATGGCAATCGCGGTGATTGCGTTTGTTGTTCTTGGCAGCCGTAGTGGCAATTTGCAGCGCCTCGAGTCTGTGAAGTCGGTCGCCGTTTGCCCGTTCGAAAATCTGAGCACGGAAGCCGATGATGCTTTTGTATTTGGTTTCCGACAACAATTGATCAGTACCTTATCGCGCGAACCGGACCTCAGCATCATCAAGGCTTCTTGTGGAAGTGCTATGCCCGTTGGTGACGAGGTGTTCGACACTATCGTGACGGGCAGCGTGCAGCGTGCGGGCGGACGAGTTCGCATTACGGCAATTCTTGAGGCAAGCGACGGCGAAATTCTCTGGTCGGAAAGTATCGATGGCGCGTCCGAGGAAGTGGAAGAGGTATTCGGACTCCACGAACGCGTTGCAAACCGGGTCAGAATCGCAATATTGGGCGAATCGGAAAGCGAAATCACGGCGTCAAGCCGGCCGGTCAATGTTGAGGCATGGGACCTGTACTTGCTCGGCGATTTTGCGTTCAGCAAGCGTTCGGAGTCTGAACTGAATCGCGCCGTTGATTTTTTCCAGCGGGCGATCGAACTGGACCCGAAATACGGCCCTGCGTATCTCGGATTGGCAAATTCATACCTGTTACTGGCTGATTATCCATCGACCGACGTGCAAACGATGTATGAAATGGCGCTTGAAACAGCCAACGAAGGCGCGGCAATGGATCCCGGAGTTCGGGATGCTGTCGGCGCGGTCTATGGTTTCGTGGATACCAAGAGATTCAATTGGGCAGAGGCTGCGAGTGCATTCGAAACTGCTATCAACAGCGCAACAGTCTATCCAACGTCACACCACTGGTACTCAAGGTTTCTGGCGAATGTAGGATTACTCGTTCAGTCACTCGAGCAAGCGAAAATAGCGCAGCAATTGGATACGGCGTCACCGATACTGAATGCGCGATTGGGTGTTGCGTATCACTGGTCGAACGACTCGGTAAATGCAGACAAATATTATTTGCGAGCGGCTGACCAGGAAGTTGGCTCCTGGATTCACAATCTCTCCTACACACTTTTCCTAATGCGGGAACAGCGCTTCGATGAGGCGCGGCAAAAGCTCAAGGAGGCGCTGATATCTTACGGACAGACCACCGAATGGGTCGATCCGGTATTCGAGGGATTCTCGAATCCTGCAGAATCGGAAAGCATGGCAGGAACCATTGCCTCTGTTTCAGCGGCAGCCGCCAGCGGGGCGATACCAACCAACATAGAACTTACGCTGTGGGCGTTGCTGGGACAGGGCGATAAGGCGATGCAAGCTGCCTGGGCAATTCTGAGAGAGTCTGAAAGATATTTCGAAGTCGAAATTTTCTATCTGGAAGAATTCCGCGTTGTTCGCGAGCACGAGGAATTTCCGAAACTGCTAAATGCGCTGGGTCTCACAGACTATTGGCAGAGCATCGGCTGTCGCTGGGACGGCGACCGCGTGATTTGCGATCCGGATAGCGAGACCTGATGGCACCATCCTTTAGCGACTTGCAAGGCGGATTCGAGCTGGGACCGTGGACTGTCGTCCCCGAGCGCGGCCTGCTGCGCCAGGGTGACGACAAGGAACATCTCGAACCCATGGTCATGGACGTCCTGATGGTTCTCGCCAGCCACCAGGGAAGCGTGGTTACCAGAGATCAGCTCGTGGATGCCGTGTGGGAGGGCCGATTCGTTGCCGACGAGGCAATCGTTGCCAAGATAGCCACGCTCCGTAAACAGCTGGGTGACGACGCAAGACATCCGATTTACGTGGAGACCATTCCGCGTCGGGGCTATCGCCTCATGATGCCCATCGGATTGCCGGACGTGGCAGAGGCGGAGGCTGCCAGCAAGCGTCGCCCGCCGAGGTACCTGTTCCCGATCGTGCTTGTCATCGCAATCGTTGGCGCCTGGCGCTTTTGGGACGGTGGCGATCCGCTCGTACCTCCGCCAGATGACGGATCGATAGAGTCGGTCGCGGTCCTGCAGTTCAGAAACCTGAGCGACGACAAAGAAAAGTTTCAGTACATCGTGGAAGGATTCAGCGAAGAATTGGTTGTACCTCTGAATCAAGTGCCAAATCTGAAAATCACCAGGGGGCCGCAGTTAAGCGATGACATAAGCGCTGCGAAAATTGCCGAAGATCTCGGCGTTGATGCTGTGATTTCCGGCAGCCTGCGTGCCGATGGTGATCAAATTCGAATAACTGCCGTACTCATTTCGGCGAACGGATTCCAGGTTTGGACAAACAGGTTTGATGGCGCAGCAGGAGACGTATTTCGCCTGCAGGAAAACGTCGCTACCGAGGTTCGCAACGCGATTCTCGGCGAGACGGGTGAGCAAATCAGAGCACCAAGCCGACCAGCCAGTGCGGAAGCTTACGACAAATATATGCGCGGCCTGCTCTTCATTAACAAACGCGACGAGGAGTCTCTCGATCGTGCTCAAAAACTGTTTGAGGAAACAATCGAGATAGATCCAAAATTTGGTCCGACATACCTGCAACTAGCGATGACCCATCTGCTGTTGTCGGATTACTCGACTGGCCGAAGACGGGAAGTATTCGAGCAGGCGATCGGCGTGGCAACCAGCGGTGTTGAGGCGGATCCGAGCATCCGTGAGCCCGCACAGTTAATCCACGGATTCGTACATCACCAGTACGGCAATTGGATCGATGCCGCAGCAGCTTACGCAGCCGCATTCCGTGGTATGACCGTCTACCCGACGACCTATCAATGGCACTCTCGTCTTCTCAGTGCTCTGGGTCTGCTCGAGCAATCCTTGCAACAAGCGATAGCGGCCAGAGCGATGGAACCTGCGTCTCAGGTGCTGAACAGCAGAGTCGCCAATGCCTATCTCTGGATTAACGATATGGCACAAGCGCGCCACTTCTTTGAAGAAGCCAATCGCATGGGCCCTGGTGCGCCAATACACCATTTCGGATACACAATGTTTCTGATGCGTGATGGTCGGCTGGAGGAAGCAAGGGCAAGTACCAGGATTGCGGTGGGCTTGTTGCAGGGGAACGATTTCTGGGTGGACCCAATTTTCAACAGTCTGGCAAATCCTGAAGATCCGGACTTGCGAAATATCGCGTTTGGGGCGACCGAACAGCTCGTCGCAAATAATACACTCCCATATGTCACGATGATCATTTGGGCTCTGCTCGGACAAGCAGACCGTGTTATGGAGGTCGCCATGAACCTTGCAGAGTCCGGCAAGCTGTACGAGCACGAATCTGCACAGGTCGAGATTATTTACCTGGATGAATTGAAGCCTCTGCGCGAACACGAGGAATTTCCAGCGCTGCTGCAAAAGCTGGGACTTAGCGATTACTGGACCAGCATCGGATGCCAATGGAGCGACGACCAGGTGCTTTGCGAGGCCAGCTAGTTATTCGCTGACTTTGCCCCGTGATTCCTTGAGACGACCACGTCTCGTTTTCTCATCGAGCCGCTTCTGCCGGGACTTTTTCGACGGTTTGGTCGCCTTGCGTGGCTTTTCTACGACGAGTGCCGTGCGAATCATCTCCGCCAGTCTCTCGAGGGCATCCGATCGGTTCTTGTCCTGACTTCGATATCGTTGTGACTTGATTACAATCACGCCATCTTTCGACAGGCGCCGGTCCTTCATTTTCAACAAGCGCTCCCTGTCCTCATCAGAAATCGCAGTGGCTGCCCGCACATCGAAGCGAATGTGTATTGCGGTCGATACCTTGTTGACGTTCTGACCGCCTGCACCCCGGGACCGTATCGCTGATATCGATATTTCCTGTAGAGGAATGGACAGCGTGTCGTTGATCTTTAGCATGCGGCGATTATACGGCTGGAATTGTGTGAGAATGCGCGACTCATGTCGGTACGAAACCTGTCAATACTGCTGATTTGCCAGCTAATCTCGGCGACCGGATCAATTGCCCTGGTAACGCTCGGCGGCATTATCGGTTCGAGTCTGACACAGAATAAAGCCTTCGCCACGCTGCCGATCTCCATCATGGTCATCAGCGTTGCCGCAACGACGGTCCCGGCAACACTATTGATGCGGCGTATCGGCCGCAAGCAGGGCAGCACGCTTGCCTCGCTATCGGCGGCCGTGGCGGCACTGATGGCCGCTTACGCCGTCTCCATCAGCAGTTTTCCGTTTTTCATTTTCGCGGCTGCGGTATTCGGCATCAATATGGCGTTCACGCAGCAGTACCGCTATGCGGCGGTAGAGAGCGTCGATCAACGATACGCCAGTCGTGCTATCTCAATCGTGCTGATTGGGGCGATCGGCGGTGCGTTTGCCGGCTCGGAACTGGTGAAGCAGGGACATTCCTGGTTTGCCGACGTGCCGTACGCCGGAACGCTGATTGGCGTCGCGATCCTGTACCTCATCCAGGCTTTGCTATTTCAGCTGCTCGGTCCTTTGCGTGGCGAGGAACACGGAACCGCGACGCAATCTCAAAGGGCATTGGGCCAGATTATCAGGCAACCGGTTTATATCGTCGCAGTGCTTGGCGGAACGGTCGCTTATGGTGTGATGACGCTGCTCATGACGGCTACGCCTTTGAGCATGCACATCCACGACGGCTACACCCTGGAAGCGACAGCCAACGTCATCCGCGCGCATGTGCTTGGCATGTATGTACCGTCACTGGTTTCCGGCATCCTGATCGAACGGCTTGGCACCGTAAAAATGATGACGCTCGGCGCCCTTGCGCTGTTAGCCTCAGCTGTGATCGGCTTGCAGGGGCAGTCGATCATGCACTACTGGTTCGCCCTGGTACTGCTCGGCATCGGCTGGAACTTTCTCTATGTTGGCGGCACCACGATGTTGACGCTGACGTATTCGATGGCCGAGCGATTCAAAGCCCAGGCCGTCAATGAGTTTTGTGTTTTCGGCACATCGGCCAGCGCATCATTGCTTGCCGGTACTGTCATTTATTTCTACGGTTGGTACACGCTCGTATTGATTCCACTACCACTTCTGATTTTGATCGTTGCCGGTCTGTATCTGGTACGCCGTGATTCGCTGCTAAGGGCATAATAGGATTGAGCAGCAGCTTGGCAAGATGACAGGCACGTAAGAGAACAGTTAATGACCGCAAGACGCCTTTACGACGATGACATGTATCGCTTCGACCAGCCGCAGCCTTCGTACTGGGAAGCGACCGCGGGGCAAAGCGATGTCCGCGCCGAACCGCTGACAGCTGATGACAGCTGCGAGGTCGCCATTATCGGTGGTGGTTACACAGGCCTGTCGGCGGCCTACCACCTCGCCAAACATCACGACATCGAAGCGCGTGTACTCGAGGCGGGGCATATCGGCTGGGGCGCGTCAGGACGCAACGGTGGATTCTGCAGCATGGGAGGATCCTCACTCGGCCTGACACGACAGATCAGCAAGTATGGCAAAGAGAATGTTCGTCATTATTATCAAGCGCAGGTCGACGCTGTCGCACTCGTGCGCGACATCATTCAGGACGAGGGCATCGATGCACAAATAGTCGGTGATGCCGAACTTGAGGTCGCACATTCGGAAAAGGCATTCAGTGAGCTGAAGAAACATGCCGAGATGCAGTTTCGAGTCCTTGGACTCGACGCCGATGTTGTTACCACCGAGCAACATAAGCACGAGTACTTCGATTCGACGGAACAGTTTGGTGCAGCAAGATTGCGACCGACCTTTGGGCTGCATCCCATGCGATATATTCTCGGGCTCGCCGCCGCCGCAGAGAAGGTCGGCGCGAAATTGCATCGTGACAGTGAAGTCGTGTCGTGGGAAAAGGTCGGAAATGAACACCTGCTAAGAACTCGTCACGCGACGCTGAAAGCGAAGTATGTGGTCATGGCGACGAACGGCTTCATGCCGGAACATATCTACCAGGAATTCCATGGCCGCTCGTTGCCATTGATCAGTGCGATCGTTGTTACGAGGCCGCTGACCGACGAGGAACTCTCGGCACATCACTACAGCGCCATGACGCCGGCCATTACGTCCCGCAATCTCATGAACTATTTTCGCCTGCTGCCTGACAATCGTTTCATGTTTGGTGGTCGCGGCAGTACGACGGGCCAGGATGACGCGGCCGCAAAAACATTCGATGGACTGGTCGATCGTCTGCGGCAGCTCTGGCCGGCCTGGAAAAGTGTGCAGATTGATTACCGATGGCATGGGCTGATCTGCATGACATTCAGGCAGACACCATGCATTGGCAGGTTGGCCGATGATGCCAGCGTCTTTTACGGATTTGGCTACCACGGCAATGGCGTGAACAACTCAACCTGGACCGGCAAACAAATTGCTAACTGGTTGGCTAGCAGCTCGCGGCAAGATATCTCAATACCGAAGTCGTTACCGGTGATGGTGCACGGTTTATCGCCCCGGGTACCGTTGCCGGCGTTGAGGCGCCATTACCTGCAGGCGCGGATCGCGCTGTTCAGATTATCTGACTGGCTGGACTAGCCAGGATCAGAAGAAGTTGACGTTAAACCCTACGGACACGACCGGCCAGGCTTTGAAGTCTTCGAACTCAGTCTCGAGTTCCAGACGCTCGGCTTCGAGCTCCGCCATGAAAAGGGGGTCGTTCGCGAGAGTTCCGTCGGAGGTCAGGGATACTAATGGCTCGCCTTGCCATAGCACGCCAAAATCAAGACTTAAACCCACTTTGCCGGCGATACTGAAATCAAAGCCGACACCGAGATACGGGGCAACGTCTTCGAAGTATGTCGTGCTACGCAATGTTCCGACCTCGGTCGGACTTAATGGCGGACTATTCCCGACGTTATACGTAGTCTGATTCATGCTGACCATCTGCAATTCGTTGCCGTTGGAAAACGCACCGACGGTAACGCGGAACGGGCTCATTGGGAAAAGAAAGTTTCCAGTCAGGTAATAGGATTCCAGTTGAAGCGTCGCGTCGTAGTTAATGCCGGCCTGCGAGCCACTATCGTCGTAATCGAACATGTTGCCGCCTGCACGAAGATCCAGCCATGGAATTGGCCGCCAGGTCGCTTCGAGGCCTATGCCGAGCGTGCCGGCCTTGATGCCCAGCGATAAACTGTCGCCGGCGGTCGCACTGCCGGCGGTCATCAGAC
>CAYLSX010000075.1:0-10710 GCA_964386685.1 uncultured Woeseiaceae bacterium
AGTCATCGGCGCCAAGTTTCAGGCCCTGAATGATCTCCTCGTCCGAGGTCTTGGCGGTCAGCATGATGATGGGCTGGTCGCGGTCCTGGTTACGGATCTCGTTACAGATCTGGTAGCCATCCATACCCGGCAGCATGATGTCGAGCAGTATCAGATCGAACTTGCCCGTCAACGCCTTTTCGAGGCCTTCCGGGCCCGTCGCCGCGCTGTCTACCTCGTAGCCGTGAAAGACGAACACGTCGATGAGGCCCGATCGAATGGCCTCTTCATCCTCCACGACCAGTATGTTGACCGGTCGCTTGTTCACGCAGATCAGGCTAGCAGTTTGCAGATGTCAGATCAGTGATTCGATGTAAATTTCATGTAAATCCTGAGGCTCAGGTTTTACGCGATCGTGTCTTAAGTCTGCCGGCGCTCCCCCCTACCATGTCCGCATCGACATTTTTCATCCACTGGACTGGAAGGAGAAAACATCATGGCACTCATCAACCGCGTATCGCGGCTATTCAAAGCGGACTTTCATGCCGTTCTGGATCAGATCGAAGAGCCCGAGGTGCTGCTCAAGCAGGCAATTCGGGAGATGGAAGACGAACTGACCGAGACCGAGCAGCGAATCAGGATCTGCGCCCACGACCAGGAAGCACTGACGACCCGCAAGTCGGAAATCGACAGCAAGCTTGCTGAAATCGATGACGAACTTGACCTCTGTTTCGCTTCAAAGAAGGACGATCTCGCCAAAGGTCTGATTAAAAAGAAGCTCGAAGCAGAACGTCTGTGCAAGCGCCTGACTAGCAAGCACAGCGCTGCCGACAAGTACCTGACTGAACAACGTGCGATGCTCGATGAAAACCGCGCGACGCTTGAGGGTCTC
This sequence comes from uncultured Woeseiaceae bacterium, assembly GCA_964386685.1. Taxonomy (GTDB): domain Bacteria; phylum Pseudomonadota; class Gammaproteobacteria; order Steroidobacterales; family Woeseiaceae; genus JACZWL01. The sequence continues at coordinate 872 of CAYLSX010000075.1, forward strand.
AGGCAGAAAGCAGAGCTATTCTCACAACGCGCACCCGCCGACAATGAGTCGGAGTTCGATGACATCGCATGGATGGCGCAAGAACTCCGCGTTAGCGATGACGAGGTGGAAGTCGCCTATCTGCGCGAGAAAAACGCAAGGAGTCAGTCATGAAACGGCCTGGCTTCCTTCACGGCGTAATCGTCGCGGCGGTTCTGGGATTTTTCGCCAGTGCTATCGTTGCCACCCTCACACCATTCGCAGGGCTGGGCGCTGTTGTGCGGCTGGTCATTCCGATGCTCGGACTGGCCTACCTGCTGTACCTGCTGAATCGCAGTGCGGAACGACTGGGTCGTGTCACCACGCTCACGATCTGGACTGCTCTGACAGCAGTAACCTGGTGGTTTGCGCCGCCGCTTCCCTTGTACCTGATGATCCATGTTGGCGCCATCTGGTTGGTGCGCTCCCTGTATTTTTACTCAGGGATAATGCCAGCGTTGATGGACCTGGGTCTGACGTCACTGAGCGTCTCGGCCGCAGTCTGGGCGATTACCCGTTCGGGCAGCGTATTCCTGGCCACCTGGTGTTTCTTCCTGGTGCAATCGCTGTTCGTAGCGATTCCCCCGGCAGTACAGCGCAAAGCGAAACCCGAACTGAACACGCCCGTAGATAACGACGGCTTCGAGCGCGCCAAGCGCCAGGCCGACGCAGCGCTGCGGCAATTATTCACTCAATAACATTTACCCCTTCATATATAGGACAAGAGGACAGCATCATGAAAACCAAAGTACTGGGCATCGCCCTTTTTGCACTGACTCTGGGTGTGGTGGTCTATTACCCGACACTCAAAGCCAAGCACATTGACTCGTCGCCGATCGAGCACATCGTCGCCCCGATGGGCAACCCCAAAGTGGACGTTGTGTTTGTACTGGATACGACCGGCAGCATGAGCGGTCTGATCCAGACGGCGAAGGAAAAGATCTGGTCGATCGCCAGCACGATGGCATCGGCACAGCCGACACCGGAGATCCGCATCGGCCTGGTTGCTTATCGCGATCGCGGTGATCATTACGTCACCAAAGTCGTTGATCTGTCCGACGATCTCGATTCCGTTTACGCCGCGCTGATGGATTTTCAGGCCGACGGCGGCGGCGACACACCGGAAAGTGTCAATAAGGCGCTTTACGATGCCGTGCACAAAATGTCCTGGAGCGAGGGCTCGCAGGCATACCAGGTCGTGTTCCTGGTGGGCGATGCACCGCCTCACATGGACTATCAGGACGAGGTCAAGTATCCGCAGATCGTCGCGGCGGCCAAGAAGAAAGGCATCGTGATTAATACGATCCAGTGCGGTGACCTGCCGACGACGTCAGGCCCCTGGGCGCAGATCGCGAGTCTGGGACACGGCAAATACTTCCAGGTGGAGCAGGCCGGCAGTGCAGTGGCACTGGCAACGCCGTTTGACGTCGAGATTGCCGAGTTGTCGGCAAGACTCGACGACACACGCCTCTACTTCGGTAGCGAGGAGGAGAAGGGAAGAATGGCGAGCAAGGTTGCGGCAACTGACAAGCTTCACGCGGGCTCGTCCTTTGAGTCTCGTGCACGTCGCGCCGCATTCAACTTATCAGCCGGTGGTAAAGCAAATCTCCTCGGTGAGAACGAGCTGGTCGATGCCGTTGCGAGCGGCACTGTCAAGCTGGACGAGTTGGACGACGCCGATTTGCCCGCGGCGTTGAAGCCGATGGCACCCGCCGAGCAGGAAGCCTATGTCGCCGGTCTTGTCGGTGAGCGTGCTGAACTGCAACGGCAGATTTCGGAGCTTGCAGCAGATCGCAACGACTTCCTGAAGAAGAAGGTCGAAGAGGCCGGTGGTTATAAAGACTCACTGGATCAAAAGATCTACGAAGCCGTTGCCGAACAGGCTGAAGAAGCAGGGCTCGAGTACAGCGACGGTCCTGAGTATTGAACGAGAGTGTGGACCGAAACGGGGCCGCGAATGCGGCCCCGTTTTGTTGACCTGCTAATTTATTGCTAGCTCTCGCCGCTGGCCTCTTTTCTTAACATTGCGAACCAGACGCTATTGAAGTTCCAATTGGCAACCTCTTCCAGTAGCTCACTGGCTTCATCGGTCATGCCTGCACCTTGCAGGGCCCGCGCCAGCATGTAGATGTTCTTCACATCGCCAGGACCGGGGCTGGTGCTGAGATTGGCTTGACGGTAGTGATTGATGGAAGCCTGATAATCCTCCTGTAAGAGCGATATCAGTCCATGCAGCTCGTGGTAGGGCTCCATCTTGCGCGGATTGTCGTCGTCGACCAAAAATGCACCAAACTCTTCAGCAAGCGATGCTGCTTCTGCATAATCGCCCTGCCTTGCCGCCAGTTTGCCTCTCCAGTAAGTAGCAGTCGCCTTTTGCTGACGGGCGAAATCTTCGTCACCGGAGTTCGTTCCCGATTCGGCGAGTGATACGGACAGCTGGCCGACGGCGCTGCCGGCATCTTCGAGCATGCCGTAGTTGAAGCAGATATCGGTAATATTTGTCAGCACGAAGTTGCGCGAGGCCGTCTTCTGGTCCGACGGCATCTCAAGCGTGTCGATGCGGTTGAGTTCGCCTTTCAATTCCTCTACCGCTGCTTCGTGGTCGCCGGCGTGCAGATGGATGAACGCACGATAATTCGCGAGCCCTGACTGATTGCCCTCCTGGCCCGCGGCGATCCCCATATCGTAATCTGTCCGCGCCTGCTTATAACGGCCAAGGAATGAATTGACATGTGCGCGCTTTACGGCGGCTATATCATTATCGGCATCGATCTTTAACGCCTTCGAATAGTCGTTTCGTGCCGTTTTGAGGTCGCCCATGGCGCGATGTACATCGCCAACATTGATCCAATGATTGTCTTCCTCAGGTTCGAGCTCGACGGCGTGCCTGAAGTTCTTCTCGGCTTTGGTGAAGTCCTTGGGACTGTTGTACAAATAAGAGAAGCCAAGCGTGTTGTAGCCGGATGTCTGATTCGGAGCCAGTTTTATCGCCTTGGTCGCTGATGCCCGAGCATCGTCGTGATAGTTTAGCCCGCCCTGTAGTCCCGAATACACGATCCAGGCACGCGGCGACTCGGGATACTTTTCTACCAGTTTTTGGCCAAGTCGGAGACCCTCTTCTGCATTATTGGTGACGAAGGTCATATTGATGTCCACCCAGATCTGTTCGCCTTCTGTGCCATTGGCGGACAACTCCTTGGCCCTGGTCGTCGCCTTCACGAACTGTTCACCGGACTGCGCGGTATTGCCCAGCATTATCCAGCCGCCCACGAATTCCGGATCCTCTTCCGTCAATTTTCGGGCCAATTGATTGGCTTCGATGAAATCGCCACTGTCCGCCAGTTTGCGGACCTTCTTGTATCGGCTCATCGCGGTTTTGCTTGCCTTTGACAAGGGGATACCACCATCATTTGCGGCTGCTTCTGCCATTGCCGTTTCGGTCGCCGCCTCATCCACGGCCTCCGTCACACTGGCGTCCTGTTGTTGCGAGCATGCGGCCAGCAGGGTAGCTGCCGTGAAGCATGCTACTAGTTTCGAATACGTCATTTGTCTCTCCCAACCCTTATTGATAAGCCGGCTGGTTGCCGGTCTTGATAGATTAAGCATAGCGCTAATCTGATCTTTTTCCACATGCAATGTGACAGTCTCAAGGACCCATAGTTCAAAGCTGCCATTGGCCTGTAGAATGTCCGACTTCTCAATCTGAGTAATTCGCGGGCGATGGACGCAGTACACAGCAAAGACACACGCGATGGCCTGGTCGCCGCGTTCATGGCATACCTCATGTGGGGTGTGCTGCCGGTGTATTTCAAGATCGTTGGCGATGTAGCCGTTACTGAAGTACTGGTGCATCGAATAGTTTGGGCTGTGCCGTTTGGAGCCGTGATTATCTTCTGGCGGCGTCAGTGGTCGGAGGTTCGGCAGGCCCTGGGCGACGCCCGCGTACTGGGATTTTTGACGCTGGCGGCGGTCCTGATCGGCGTCAATTGGTTCGTATATATCTGGGCGGTGCAAAGCAATCAGATCTTCGAGGCTAGCCTGGGCTATTACATCAATCCGCTATTGTTTACGCTTGCCGGCGTCCTGCTGTTCGGAGAGAGGCTTCGGAGATTCCAGACAGCTGCCGTGTTTCTCGCGGCCACCGGAGTGCTTGTACTGACGATTAGTCGCGGCCAGTTTCCAGTCATCGCGCTGAGCCTTGGCACGTTATTTACGATCTACGGCGTCATCCGAAAACAAGTCGTTGTCGGCGGCATGCCCGGACTGTTCGTCGAAACGCTAGTGCTCTTTCCGCTCTCCGCGGCCTATTTGATATGGATCATGAATGCCGGTGATGCGGCATTTACGCTATCAAATCCCTCCATGGTCGGCATGCTGCTGCTGGCAGGGCCGTTCACCGTGTTGCCGCTTTTGTGTTTTGCTCTCGCGACACGGCGCTTGAGCCTGTCAACCGTAGGCTTCATGCAGTTTATTGCGCCGACCTTGCAATTTATTACGGGACTGTACTATGGAGAAGTGCTGACGACGGCTCACGCCGTTTGTTTTGGACTTATCTGGATCGCGGTAGGACTGTTTAGCTGGGATGCCTGGCGTGCAAGCAGACCTGCGGCTTCTGTTGTCGCTCAGATCACATAAGCAGTCGGGCCCCTTTGAGGCCCCGAGCTACCAATTCAATGACGGTCTATTCTGCGTGTGCAGGCTCTACCTCTGCGGGCTCTACCTGTACAGCTTCGGCTGGCGCGTTTACCTGTACTGCTGACTGCGGTGCCTGGCGAGAACGCATTCTCACGAGGAAGATACCGACGCCATATGAGCAGCAGGAAAATCCGACGGCGATGTACCAGAAGGACAATGCGAATTCAAAGCCCAGATACAATCCGGTCGCGATAAACAGGAGACCCAGCAGAAACCAGAACTGGGGAATTCTTTCGTACAATGGGAGTGGTAACCGCATAGAATTTCTCCCAAAATGTCTATGGTTTGTCCAGACCAAAAATTGCACGTTTAAGCGAATGAACGCCGGGGTGGCGTTCACAAAAAGCGCCTCAAGTTCTTGATTGGTCGTTGAAGTGAGAACTGAATCACATAAGAAAACGGCATAGCGACGGATCAGGCATTGCAGGCCTATATAAGAAGAGTAGGGACATTCACCCAGAATGACCCTTTTTCTCCCAATCGCTCTATAATTACTTTAGCAAAAACACGAATTGGGGAAATACCATGAAGATGTTCAGGACGCTGCTGCTCGCCTTGATGGTGATCGGTTGCTCGGATGATTTGCCCGAGACAGATCTGGCGGGACTCCACGCCATGCAGGATCAATGGCAGGCAGCATTCGATGCCGGAGATGCGGCAGCGGTGGCCGCAATTTATGCAGCGAATGGCAATGTACATCCGCCGAACGGTAAGTCGGTGATGGGCCGGCGGGCGATCGAGGCCTTTTGGGCCGGCTTCATTTCAAGTGTTGGCGGTGCGGAGTTAAACGCTGCCGACGTATATGCCGACGGGGACGTCGGATACAAATTCGGTACCTATATGATCACCGATCAGACAGGTGCGCCGGCTGACGTCGGCAAGTACATCGAAGTCTGGCGCTACATCGACGGTAGATGGCAAATGCTTCACGACATATTCAACAGCGATATGCCGTTGCCGGAGCCGCCGCCACCGCCAGAGGCAGATGACGAAGCCGAGGTGTTCGACGACGAAGAATTGGTGGAAGATGAAGCGGCGCTTATCGACGAGGAGGGCTAGAGAAGCGATCTCCGTATTTCACATTGATTGTGATAATCAATCGAGCGACTAGCTCATCTGGATGGTGCCGTTAAACTTTGCACCGTCTTCCATCCTGATTCGCGGGCAGTAGATATTACCGTTCACTTCGGCCCCTTCCGTCATCACGACGAACTCGTCGCCGTGAATGTCGCCATCGACTCGCCCTTCAATCGTGATGGAATTGGCGTGTATTAGCGCGAATACACGTCCTTGCTTGCCGATCGTGATGTTCTTCTTGTGATGAGCAATGGTGCCCTCGACGGTGCCCTGGATAATGATTTCCTCGTCTGCCGACAACTCCCCCCGGAACCTCAGCGTCGAACCGAATACGGATACGCTTTTCGGCCGCACTCTCGGGATGTCTTCGTTCTTTGCGGCGATCGACACACGTGATTCCTCGGCCCCAGTCACATTGGATTTGATGATCGTTGGACTGCTTTCCTTGTTTGCGGGAGTGCCAGGATCATTGAAATTGGTTTTCTTCAGCATGGATGTCTCTCCTTCGCATGCGAGCCCGGTCTTGTTCTTAAGGGCATGACAACGGATAAACTCGCACGTCGCATTAGACTACTCCTGTTGCCGGTGGATGGCACGCGCATCAATGCCGTCAAATATCCCAGTCATTACGCTTCTAGAATTGACTTTAAGATGCGTTCATAAGCTACGGTGTTTAGGTTCGCATGCCTCCAAAATATCAATATTAAGTAAAGGTCCGATTTTGACCAGTTCATCAATTCTGCTCACCTAGAATTGATGCTTGCGTATTTACAGGAACAATTACATGACTTTTCAAATATCGGCGTTGGACCGTGAGCAGTTCAGTCACCTGTTTGGTCAGGATGACGATGTGCTTTCGAAGAACGGTGTTCAGCGCGTTGTCGCCGACAGTGATTGCGGTTTTCCGTGTCGCGTGTCGCTCAAGGACGCCGCCGCCGGGGAGTCGTTGCTTCTTCTAAATTATGAGCATCAGCCGGCGGATACGCCGTATCGCTCGAGTCACGCTATCTTTGTTCGGGAACAGGCTAGTGAGGCGATGCCTGCTGTAAATGAGATACCCGAAGTGTTGAGCAAGCGACTATTGTCTGTTCGGGCCTTTGACCGAAGCGGAATGATGATTGATGCCGACGTCGTCGATGGTCAACATCTTGGGGCGCTTATCGAGCGACTGTTTGACAATGAATCGGCAGATTATCTGCATATACATAATGCCAGGCCTGGTTGCTACGCTGCCCTGGTCAGTCGTGCATAGACCGAGCTGAATTGCCGCCGTCAACAGGGCTTCGGGATTGCTATACTCCCGGCCTGACGTTCTCGATTGGGGTGGGCACTATGAACGGCAAAATTCTGGCAATATTCCTGGCAGTACTCTTCGCAATTTTCCTGCCGAGCCTGTCGGCGGCTCAGGCACCACATGACTATCAATGCGAGCTGGATAATCTGCAGCGACGGGTCGTCATTTTCTATGAGACCGGTGTGACAGTTCCTTGTGAGGTTCACTACTTCAAGGACACCGAGGCACCCGGAGAGACACAGGTTCTCTGGCGCGCTTTGAATGAAGCGGGCTATTGCGAAAGAATGGCGGATAACTTTATTGGCAAGCTTCGCGATATGGGCTGGAGTTGCGAGCAGCGCGGTGGCGCTGAGACAGCGACCGCGGTAGCGGAGCCTGCTGCGGCTGAAGAGCCGGAAGCTGAATCCGCAGAGGGCGATGACACGGAAGCGCTAATCCCCGCGGAAGAGAGCGAGCCAGGCGAAGAATAGAATTTCGCTCAGCGGCGCAGAATTGCCCACCACCGGGCGATGTTCAGAAGGCTCATCAACGACGCTGAGACGTAGGTGTAAGCGGCGGCTTTCAGTATGCGTCGCGCGTGACCCGTGTCGGATTCTTTCAATACTTTTTCTTTTTCCAGGATGGGCAGCGCGCGGTTAAAGCTCGCGTCAAATTCTGTCGGCAACGTCACCAGGTGAATGATGGTCGAACTGCCGAGTGTCAACATACCGCCCAGGAACATCAGCACTCCCAGCATGGGCACGCGGGTTAGAGCGCCGATAATGGGCGATACCATCAAAATGCCGGCACCCAGTTTCTCAAATGGGCGCGTGGCTTTGACGAGCCGAGTCCTGAGTCTTAAGGGGCCGTACGCGTCACGATCCTGTAACGCGTGACCGAATTCATGTGCTGCAACCGTGATGGCTGTCAGTGATCGACCATCAAACTTGTCCGGCGTCAATCGTACTGCTTTGTCGTTGGGATCGTAGTGATCGCCTTCCGTGGTCTGTTCGACCTTGACGTTTTCGAGACCGTTTTTGTTAAGCAGGTGGCGGGCAAGCTGCGCGCCGGTGCCGGCATAACGATCGGCCGGTTCGGAATATTTAGCGAGGACACGTTGCACCCAGATGCCCGGTCCGAAAATGACCGCGACGATAATAAGCGCGAAGACAAGCAGGTACATACACCTATCTTACGTCAATCGCATTCCTGGAACGGGCTTCGAAATTTTCCTCAGGCCGGGATTTTTTCAGTCTTGATCGGTTCGGGTTTGACTACTTCTTTCACAGTTATCGATTCCTTCGGCACCTCGACCTTTGGCGGTTGGCCCATGTCGATTTTTCCCTTGAACCTTGCGCCGTCCTCCATGACGATACGGCCGCAATAGATATTGCCTTTGACATTTGCACCGTTTGCCAGAGAGACGACGCCTTCACTGTGAATGTCGCCGATCAGTTCGCCCTCGACGATAACAGAGCTGGCATGGATATCGGCTTTGACCCGGCCTTGCTTGCCTATCGTGAGATGCTTCTTATGGTGGGCGATCGTGCCCTCGATGTGACCCTCAATGACCAGGTCTTCGTCGGCCGACAACTCGCCTTTGAACACCAGAGTGGGGCCGATCACTGATACGTTTTTCGACCGTACTGGCCGCGCCTGCCCGATCCGTGGCGGCGATGCTAAATCCGCCCTGCCATCGCCATCTGTCTTCTTGAACATTGCCATCTTGCCCTCCGCATGCGTCTCCGTATTGACCCGAACTGCGTCGCTGGGAAGAATACTCCAGAATCGGGGCGCTGGCACCTGTTTCAGCCGGTAATAAAGCCCATTCCCATCAGGTCTTAATTCCATGAGGCCAGTGGGCCCGGATCCTCGGTCACTAAAGGGAATCAAACTTTGAAGATCGGCATAGCAGTCGTATTGATACTTGCGGCCCTGATCGCATGCATTCTGATAGCGAATCGGCCGCGGCTGCTTACTATCGATGCCGCCGTTCCAGCGGATTTCCCGGCTGACCGGTTTGACCACTCCATTTTTGAGCACCTGCTGCGATCATACGTTGACGAATCGGGCAATGTGGATTACGAGCGTTGGCAAAAAAACCAGGCAGACCTGCAAAGTCTCGATTCATATCTGGCCGCGGTAAGCCGCTACAGCCCTGAATCGACTCCGAAACGATTCGAAAAGCAGTCGGACGAACTCGCCTATTGGCTATACGCCTATAACGCCTACGTGATCAAAAGCATTCTCGATCGCTGGCCGCTGCAGAGCGTAACGGATGTCAAAGCACCGCTGGAGCTCGTCAAGGGTCTCGGATTTTTCTATCAGCTTCGATTCCTGTTCGGCGGCGAGGCTTACAGTCTCTACGCCGTCGAGAACAACATCATCCGCGCAAGATTTCGCGACGCCCGGATTCACTTCGTATTGAATTGCGCCAGCGAAAGCTGTCCGGTATTACGACCGGAGTTGCCAGACGGGGAACAACTCGAACCGTTCCTGCAACAGGCGGCAGTGGAATTTGTCAATGACGGGCGCAACGTACGCATTGATCACGAGAAAAAGCTAGTCGTGTTGTCGACTATCTTCAAATGGTTCAGAAAGGACTTTATCAATGACCTCAGAAGGCGAGGACTGCCCTCAGAGCGAGGGCTCATCGACTATGTCGCAAACGTCGCTCCGGCCACTGTCGGCGCGGAGCTCCGTCGTGCGAACGACTACGAAATCGTCTTTGCCGACTACGACTGGAAATTAAATCAACAGAAGTAGCCGGTTCAGA
>CAYLSX010000076.1:0-7775 GCA_964386685.1 uncultured Woeseiaceae bacterium
CGCCAAAGCTCTTATCGAGCACTACGTTGCGACCTTTGGGACCGAGGGTCACCTTTACCGCATTCGCCAGGATGTTCACACCTGCAAACATCTGCTGGCGTGCGTCGTCGCTGAAACGAACTTCTTTAGCAGCCATTTTCTATATCCTCTTTAACTTTAACTGTTGAGCGTTGGTATTCGAATTCGACGTTTAGCCTTCAATTACGGCCATGATGTCGTCTTCTTTCATTACCACAAGCTCTTCGCCGTCGACTTTGACTTCGGTGCCTGAATATTTGCCGAACAACACTTTGTCGCCAGCCTTGATATCCAATGCCCGAACCTCGCCGGATTCCAGGATCTTGCCGTTGCCTACTGCAATGACTTCACCCTTGATCGGCTTTTCGGCCGCGGCGTCCGGTATTACGATTCCGCCTGGGGACGTGCGCTCTTCCTCCATGCGTCTTACGATGACTCGATCATGAAGCGGACGAATCTTCATGGTGTAGATCTCCTTTAAGCTGTTGATTAATAACCGACTTCGCGGCTTTTGCGGTCAGAGATTGTTAGCACTCTGTCCCGAGGAGTGCTAATGATAGTGCCGGGCACGCAAATTTCAAGCGTTTCCAGGCCCTGGCCTGACAAATGTCGAACTGGTTCAATGACAGCGACCACGCAGGCCGGTATTCTTCCTGTCCGATTTGGGAGCCCGGTTCACATAATCGGTAACAAATAAGGCCTATTTGAGGTCTTATTGACAGCAGCCCTGACGAGAGAGCCGTCCACTTGATCGCAAAGACCCACCGATTCCTGACCCTGTTCGGAGCCCTGCTGCTGATGTGGCCGGCCGCGTCTGTCTTTGCCCTGGGCGCTGAGGACATCCTGAAGCCGGAGGCGGCCTATCGATACGCGGTAACCGATACGGGCGATGCGCTCGAGATCGATTGGGTGGTTGAGGACGGTTACTACCTCTATCGTCAGAAAATGTCCTACGAAAGCAATACGCCGGCCGTCGTACTTGGCGAGGCGGAGATGCCGACCGGCGAGAGCCACGAGGACGAATTTTTCGGCGTTCAGGAAATCTACCGCGGCCGCTTCTTTGTCCGTGTTCCGTATACCGTTGACGGCGGACTGCCCGCATCAATGGAACTCGTCATCAAGTCACAGGGCTGCGCCGATTTGGGGATTTGCTATCCGCCGCAGACCTGGACCGAGCCGGTCAAGATGATGGCCGCAAACACGGCTGCGAAAGACACGTCGTCCAAGCTTATCCTCGGTAGTTCATTCGGCAATTCACTCGGCGATTTCCTGCCGGTGGACGAGGCGTTCAGGCCGATGGTCATTCCGCTGGACGGCAATACGGTCGAGGTATCGATCCAGGTAACGCCTGGTTATTACCTTTATAAGGACAAGATCTCGGCCAGCATCCAGTCCGACCGCGTGCAACTCGGCAGGCTGGATCTGCCCGTTGGCGAGATGAAGAACGACGAGTACTTCGGCGACATGGAGGTTTATCACAGCGACGTCTTCGCCGAACTGCCGCTGGTCCGGGCTACGCCGGAAGCAATGGAACTCGACATCACAGTTAATTATCAGGGTTGCGCTGATGGTGGCATCTGTTATCCGCCCACGACCCGCACGCTGAACATCACGTTGCCGACGGCCACCGCCGTATCGGCGCTTGCCGCTGTCAGCGATCGCACACCGCCGGTATCCCTGCAGTCGAAACTCGAGAGGGTGATTACCGCTTCAAGTATCTGGGTCACAGTCGGTGTGTTCTTCGCTGCCGGTCTCGGCCTCGCATTTACGCCTTGCGTTCTGCCCATGGTGCCTATTCTCTCGGGCATAATTGCCGGCGAAGGCGAGAATGTAAGTTCGAGTCGCGGTTTCACGCTCGCCTTCACTTACGTGATGGGCATGGCGCTCGTATATACGGCGGCCGGTGTTGCTGCAGCGGCAGCGGGATTGCAATTACAGGCGACGTTTAATCAGCCCTGGGTACTTAGCCTGTTTTCCGGACTGTTCGTGGTCCTTGCGCTGGGCATGTTTGGCTTGTTCGAACTGCAAATGCCCTCGGGCATCCAGAGCCGCCTTGCAAGCATCAGCGGCAATCAGAGTAGTGGCACCGCCGTTGGCGCCTTCATCATGGGTGCATTGTCTGCCTTGATAGTCACCGCCTGTGTCGCACCGGCCTTGATAGCCGCACTGACGGTCATGGCCAAGTCAGGCGACATGGTACGCGGCGGCACCGCCCTGTTCGCGATGAGCCTCGGCATGGGCGCACCGCTTCTTCTCGTCGGTGCTGCGCAGGGCAAGTTCCTGCCGCAGGCCGGTCCCTGGATGGTCGCGGTCAGAAACGCCTTCGGCTTCATGATGCTTGGGCTCGCCATCTGGATGATGTCGCGAATCCTCTCAGGCACCGTCACGCTGGCACTCTGGGGTGTGTTGATATTCATGGCAGGCGTCTATCTCGGCGGCTTGACCACGCTCACACCTGAATCGCCCGGCACGCAAAAGCTCGGCAAGGGTTTTGGCGTTCTGGCGATCATGTACGGCACCGTATTGTTGCTCGGCTCTCTCGCGGGCGGCGACGACATTCTCAAACCGCTTGATGGAATCAATCTCGGCGGTCAGGCCGCCGTGAAGGAAGAGCACGGACTCGAGTTTCAACGCATCAAGACAGTCGGCGATCTCGATCAGGCGTTGGTGGAGGCATCGAGCAATGGCATGACCGCGATGCTCGATTTCTATGCTGACTGGTGTGTGTCTTGCATCGAGATGGAAAAATATACGTTCACCGATGCAACCGTGCAGGAGGCTCTATCGAACACAGTGCTGCTGCAAGCCGATGTCACGGCGAATGATGAAAAAGACCAGGCGCTGCTGAAACGATTCGGTGTCTTCGGACCGCCAACCATTATTTTCTTCGACGAAAACGGCCTGCAACAAAGTGGATACGAAGTGGTCGGATATATGAAGGCGAAGGAATTTGCCACGCACGTGCATCTCGCATTCGATACCTCCGATACTTTGACGGCACAGAAAAAAGAATGAATAAGAACATCTTCGCGGTACTTACGCTGATAGCAACGGCTGCTTTTGGATATTTCTTCTACGCCGGACTCGAACAAGAGACAGCGCCGGCGACCTCCCAGGTGGTCGCGCCTGCACCGGCGCACAACACCCGCGTCGACTTTACATTGCCGGACCTCGAAGGCAACGAGCATCAGATTTCGGAGTGGGATGGCAAAGCGCGGCTCATTAACTTCTGGGCAACCTGGTGTGCGCCGTGCCGCCGCGAAATCCCGTTACTCAAGAAAACGCAGACCGCGCATGCGGAAAACAATCTGCAGGTAATTGGCATTGCGGTGGAGGACCTCGAGCCGGTGATAGCCTATGCCGAGGAGGCCGAGTTCAATTACCCGGTACTCATCGGGCAGGAGGATGCGATGGCCGCTGCCGAGGCGTCCGGCATTGATTTCATCGGCCTGCCATTCACCATGATCGTTGCTCCCGACGGCCAGTTGATCAAGGCCCACATCGGTGAGATCCACGAAGATCAAATGGCGCTCATAATCGAGACCTTCGAGCAGATGCGGAACGGCGCGATAGACATTGCGTCCGCCAGATCAGCGCTGAAAACCCTCTAAGACAGCCCCGAATAGCAGTCAAAACGGCGGTCCGGCAGCACGATGTGGCCGTAAATTTGCGCTATATGCGTGGAAAACGGTTAGAATTGCTGCCATCTTCGGCTAACTGGCAATAACAACCAAGAAATGGCAAGCCTATTGCTGATAAACGGACCGAACCTGAATCTCCTCGGCAGTCGCGAGCCGGGCGTCTATGGCGAGACCAACCTGGCCGAGGTCGAGAGCCGGTTGACGAGCCTCGCAGCAGAGCAAGGAGATGAATTGCAGTGCTTTCAGAGCAATGCCGAGCACGAGATCGTCGATCGGGTTCAACAGGCTGCTACGGACAAGGTGGACTTCATCTTGCTCAATCCTGGTGCTTTCACGCATACCAGCATTGCAATACGCGATGCTTTGCTGGCCGTCAGCATCCCGTTCATCGAAATTCACCTGAGCAACGTGTTTGCCCGCGAGGAATTTCGACACAACAGTTATTTCAGTGACATCGCCGCCGGCTGTCTCTTCGGCCTTGGCGCTTATGGTTACGAACTTGCGCTCAAAGCTGCTCACAGCCAGCTGCAGGACGTTGGGGAAAAATAGTGGATATTCGAAAAGTAAAAAAACTCATTGAACTCTTGGACGAGTCCGGTATTGCGGAGATTGAGATCACCGAAGGTGAAGAATCCGTTCGCATCAGCCGTAATCCGACAGGCGTTGCCGCAGCGGCACCAATCTATATGCCCGCGCCGGTTGCTGCTACGCCACCGGCTGCGCCCGCAGCACCAGCGGCAGCGGCTCCAGTGGCTGCGGCCCCCGATGCGCCGGTGGCGGCCGACGACTCGGAAGGATTTGAAGTCACCGCGCCAATGGTCGGCACCTATTATTCCTCGTCTTCACCAGGCGGAGCACCGTTCGTCCAGGTGGGCGATCATGTCAACGAGGGCGACACGCTTTGTATCATCGAGGCAATGAAGATGATGAATCAGATCGAAGCCGAGGTGTCCGGCAATATCAAGTCGATTCGCGTGCAAAACGGCGACCCCGTTGAATACGGGCAAACAATCTTCGTTATCGATCAGCGACACCCCGAATAATCGGCCGACACTGACATGTTGGAAAAAGTCGTAATAGCTAATCGCGGCGAAATCGCCCTGCGCATACTGCGAGCGTGCCGTGAGATGGATATAAAAACCGTCGCCGTCCATTCAACGGCAGACAACAATTTGAAGCACGTGTTGCTAGCCGACGAAACCGTGTGCATCGGACCGCCGGCATCGATCGAGAGTTATCTCAACATGCCCGCGATCATCAGTGCCGCAGAGGTTACTGACGCCGTTGCGGTACATCCCGGATACGGATTTCTTGCAGAAAACGCCGACTTCGCAGAACGCGTGGAATCGAGCGGATTCGTATTCATAGGGCCAAAGGCCGACGCCATAAGGATCATGGGTGACAAGATATCGGCAATCCAGTCGATGAAAGCTGCGGATGTGCCCTGCGTGCCGGGATCCGACGGGCCACTCGGTGACGATTCGGACGAAAACCTTCGCATTGCGCGTGAGGTTGGTTACCCGGTCATCATCAAGGCATCTGGCGGCGGCGGCGGCCGCGGCATGCGCGTCGTACATTCCGAGCCATCGCTAACCAGCGCCATCACTGTGACCCAGGCGGAGGCTCGCGCCGCGTTCAACAATGATGTCGTGTATCTGGAGAAATTCCTGGAGCATCCGAGGCACGTCGAAGTACAGGTGCTCGCCGACAATCACGGTAACGCCGTACATCTGGGCGAGCGGGATTGCTCCATGCAACGCCGCCATCAAAAAGTTGTCGAAGAGGCGCCGGCGCCGGGAATTACGCCCGAGCAACGCGAACGCATCGGCACGCGATGTGTACAGGCCTGCCAGGAAATCGGATACCGCAGTGCCGGAACATTTGAATTCCTTTACCAGGACGGTGAGTTCTATTTCATCGAGATGAACACGCGCCTGCAGGTCGAGCACCCTGTAACGGAGATGGTTACCGGAATCGATATCGTCAAGGAACAGTTGCGGATCGCGAGCGGTGAAAAACTGAGTGTCACTCAGGATGACATCCAGATGCGTGGTCATGCGATCGAGTGTCGTATTAATGCAGAGGATCCGAAGACGTTCATGCCATCGCCCGGAATGGTTACGTTATGGCATGCGCCGGGTGGGCCTGGCATACGCGTCGACAGCCACGTTTACAGCGGATACAAGGTGCCACCGTTTTATGACTCAATGATCGGCAAGGTCATTGCGCACGGCAACGACCGCCCGACGGCGATCGCACGGATGAAAACCGCATTGACGGAAATCGTAATAGAAGGGATCAAGACCAACGTGCCGTTGCATCAGGAGATTTTCCAGCACGCGGCGTTCCAGGCTGGCGGCACGGATATTCATTACCTGGAAAAACGACTCGGACTTTGATGGCATTGATGACGTCACAAGGCAGTGATCGATCGGGATGGCGCCAGTTCGTAATGGATCTTGGAGCTTTGAACCCGGACAGCGTGGAAGAAGTATTCACCCGACACGGTGCGCAGGCAATTTCGTTCAGCGATGCCGGCAACAACCCTGTGCTGATCCCGGGCGCTGACGAGACACCGATGTGGCCGGACCCGCGCATTACCGGATTGTTTCCGACCAACTCCGATTTACATTCGCTCGAAGCAGATCTACTGAATTCCCTCGAGCTTAAGTCTCTGCCGTGTCATCGCATTGAGGAAGTTGAAGACCGCCCGTGGGAACGCGAATGGCTGAAAGATTTTCATGCGATGTGTTTCGGCGATCGATTATGGGTATCGCCGGATGCATTCGAAATTGAGTCGGACCATGCTGCCAGCGCAGTTATCGTGCGCCTCGATCCGGGACTCGCGTTCGGCACAGGTGCACATCCGTCGACGGCGCTGTGCTTGCGTTGGCTCGACGGGCTGGATCTGGACGGCCTGCGCGTGCTCGACTATGGCTGCGGCTCAGGCATTCTGGCAATCGCGGCCCTGGCGTTGGGTGCGAGATCCGCCGTGGCGCTCGATAGCGACGGTCAGGCGATTACGGCAACGCGCGAAAATGCGCGAAAAAACGGCCTTGAAGATAGCCTGTTTGTGACGCAGGACGTGGCGGAAGTTACCGGCACATTTGATATTGTTGTTGCCAATATTCTGGCTGAACCCCTGGTGCAAAATGCCAGAGACATCTGCGACAGGCTTGCAGCCGGCGGCGCGCTGGCGCTCTCCGGAATATTGGCCGATCAGGTGGATACCGTCATCGAAGCTTACCAGCACCACATCGAGTTCATGTCACCGGCGATGGATGAAACGACAGACCAGCCCTGGGTTCGACTGGTGGGAACGAGGATTTAAGAGACTGGCATGTTTACGCAATGCCCTGACTGTCAAACGACTTTTCGTGTAAGCGCCGACGTCCTTCAACAGGCTGACGGGCGCGTGCGCTGTGGCGGATGCGGCATTGCCTTCAGCGCGCTCGACCATCTCTCCAAGGATGACGCTAATACCGATTCTGCGGGCGACGAGACCTCAAAAGAATCCACGTCGGATCAGAACAAAAAACTACTTGAGACACTCGATCAGCTTGCGGGCCCGGAAGTCGAAATTGAGGACACTGGCGTCGAGTGGCGCGTAATCGAAAAACCCAGCGAGCAAGAGGACGATCCTGACTCAACCGGCTCCATGAACTTCGTCGTCGAGGGCGATGAAGATGCTCCTGAATCGCTTGCCGTGCACGGCAGGCAGGGCGATCTGCCTCAACAGACTGCGGCCGGCCAGGAGTCCCTCGACCTTCCCGAGACCGAGCAGCCACAAGCAAGGCCAGGCGAGCGTCGATACGATGACAACACCGTCCTTCCCGACGACTTCGGCGATGAAGAGGATCTGGACGAGTTGCCGTTTCTGGAAGCTGACACGCCGAAGCGGCGCACCAGCGATCGTGAGATTGCCAAGGACACAACGGAGTTCGATGAAGCTCAAGTCGACCTGGCGCTGGGCGAGCCTGAGGAATGGGTGGACCTCCTTGATGAAGTGGATGAAGAAGCTGATGCTGCCAAGGACGATTCCGTTGAAGATGAATCTGAACCCGAAGAAGAGGAAGAACCTGAAACGATTGTTGACGAAGCTGACGACGAACCGCC
>CAYLSX010000076.1:7875-9088 GCA_964386685.1 uncultured Woeseiaceae bacterium
CCGAAGAAGAGGAAGAACCTGAAACGATTGTTGACGAAGCTGACGACGAACCGCCGGCCGAGGACATGCCCAGCGATATCAATACGCAGTTTTTGCTTCAGGCCGAGGAAATGGGCATCGACACCGGAAACCATCCGGTTATCGAGGATGAAGGCGACGATGATGCGAACGAGGTCGCCGAAGACGACGAGGACGAACCGGAGTTAGGCCTCGAGGAAGACGCTGAGCCGGAAGAAGACGAGGGCGATGAACCTGCAGACGATGAAGTGGACGACCCTGATCTTGAATCGACGGGAGAATTTGAAGAGCAGATAGAAGTCGCCAAAAAAGCCCTTACAGGCGACGGTGAGGAAGACGACCAAAGCGATATAACTGACGAGGAAATCGAAGAACTCGCGGAACTCGACATCGAAAAGGAACTCACTGCTTCAGACAGTAAGGATTCGGGTGCGACCAAAGAGTCAGACGATTCCGAAGACGCGATTGCCACCGCAATCCGCAGCGGCAAGGACGTCAGCAAGCTATTCGATGAAGACTCACCTATGGTCGAGACCATCATCATGGAAGGTGACCTGGTCGGCGACTCGATTAGTCAGAAGCGCCCAAAATTCAAGCCGGCCGCAGACTCGTTTGAAAATCCCGGACCTCTCGAGGACACATATTCACTAAGCAGAGGCAAAGTCCGCGGTGGCAGACGAGCCGGCGATCCTGCGGGTCCCGCTGTAATGACCGGCGTCGCGATCCTGGCCTTGCTACTGATCGCTCAAATCATGCACCAGTCCCGCCAATCGCTCGCAACATACGGTGCGTTCAATCAAACGATCGGATCGATCTATCGGGCAATTGGCAAGCCGGTGACACCGGAATGGAATATTCGTGGCTGGCGCTTCGAGGCGACCAACGGCAATGTCGATGAAGAAGAAAACCTGCTGACGATATATTCACGCATGGCAAACAAGTCCAGCCAGGCGCTACCCTACCCGCTCGTACACATCTCCCTGACTGATCGTTGGGAGGATGTTATCGGCAGCCGTGTCCTGGAGCCGAACGAGTATCTGGCAGGGGATCTCGATCCGCGAAAACCGGTCCCCCCGGACGAAAACTTTACCGCCGTAATCACGATAGAATCTCCTTCTGCCGACGCCACTGGATTCAGGCTGACAGCCTGTTATCGAATCTCAGCCGGGCGCGTCAGATGTGCAGATGAACATTT
>CAYLSX010000076.1:9188-10465 GCA_964386685.1 uncultured Woeseiaceae bacterium
AATGCTGAAAATTGGACCCTATCAACTCGCCAGCCCGTTTCTGCTGGCGCCGATGACGGGCATCAGCGATGCGCCGTTTCGCCGCGTGTGCCGCTATTTCGGCGCAGGCATGACGACGTCGGAAATGACGACCGCTGATATCAGTCTCTGGAATACGACCAAGTCCAGACATCGGCTCGACATCGACAGCGATGCGGAGCCGAGGGTCGTGCAGATCGCCGGCTCGGAACCGGCGCAAATGGCAATTGCTGCAAGCCTGTGCGTCAAACGCGGTGCACAGATCATTGATATCAACATGGGCTGCCCGGCGAAAAATGTTTTGAAAAAGCAGGCCGGATCAGCGTTGCTTAAGGATGAGGCGCTGGTTGCCCGCATCCTGGAGGCTGTAGTCGCTGCTGTTGACGTCCCGGTCACACTGAAGATCCGTACCGGCTGGGACCAGCATCACAAGAATGGTATTACCGTAGCGCGGCTCGCCGAGGGATGCGGCATTCAGGCGCTCACCGTTCACGGTCGAACCCGGGCTTGCCGATTCAAGGGCGAGGCCGAATACGAAACAATTGCGCAAATTAAGAACGCCATTGATATACCGGTGATTGCCAATGGCGACATTCGTACAGTGGAGAAGTCGCTTGAAGTATTTCGCCTAAGCTCCGCTGACGCCTTGATGATTGGTCGCGGCGCTCAGGGCCGTCCGTGGATTTTTCGTGAATTGAATCACTTTTATCAAACCGGCAAAGCGGCTCCGCCGATAGCAAAAACAGAATTGCGTGATATTATGCTCGGCCACCTTGACGACATGCACCAGTTTTATGGGGATAAGACTGGCGTTAGGGTGGCTCGCAAGCACCTTGCCTGGTATTGCACCAGCTTGGAAAAATCAGAAAATTTTCGCAGCCAGGTGGTGCGTGTTGACAAAGCTTCCGAGCAAATTCGCCTGACAAGGAAATACTTTCGCCATAACACAGAAAGAATTTTCGAAGCCGCATAATGATTATTGAGTCAGCTCTTTTTAAGGAAAAAACGACAAGTGGCCAACAGTAACTCTCAGAAAAACAAACAGCTTTCGGCCTTAAAGAACGGCAAGCCGCTACGCAAACACACGGAAGAAGCACTCAACAAATATTTGGACAGCCTTAATGGCGACCGCCCGGGAGATCTTTATGATCTCGTCCTTGGGGAGGTCGAGGGCCCGCTGTTCAAGGTAGTAATGGACTACACTCGCGGCAATCAGAGCCAGGCGGCCGGGATTCTCGGCATCAATCGGGGTACGCTGC
>CAYLSX010000077.1:0-4125 GCA_964386685.1 uncultured Woeseiaceae bacterium
CCCTCGAATAAGAAAGACAAGACCAACGCAACCACGGGGAACATGACCATCACGTAGCCAGCCCGGTGGGCGCCGATCCTGCCAAGCAAGGTGAGGTAGGCACCAAAAGCGATGATGGATCCAAACACCGTTAGATAAACCAGTGACGTGAGGTACGCCACGGACCAATCAAAATTGAATTCCTGTCCCTGCCCAAACGCAATCGCGCCGGTCAGTAACGCGCCGTAGAACATGCCCCAGGCATTTGATTGCACCACTGGTAATTTATCCTGTTGCGCCGCCTGCGACACCATGTTGCCCAGTGAAGCGATGAACGCACTGACGATCGCGAGGATCGCACCATAGAGTGCCGCATCGGACAACGAGACCTGGCTAACCTGCGGCATGAATAGAATGAGAATGCCAACGATACCGATCAGTGCACCCGAGATCACCAGGCTGCCCGCTCGCACACCGAAAAATATGCGGGCATTGATAATGTTCATCCAGAGCATGGTCGAGAATGCGATGGCCATCAGTGCAGAACTAATGTACTGCTGGGCGTGATACGCGACGATGTAGTTCAGGCTAAAAAGTAGCAGCCCCAGCAGGATGAAGCGTGAGTGCGCGCGGCGGTCGAATTTCAGGTTCAGGCCGCGGGCGATGCACCAGGCGAACAGGACTGCCGCCGCCCCGAGGTACCGATAAAAGACCGATACCTCTGGAGAGACGACGCCTAGCTGGTGTTCGATGGCGAACCAGGTCGAACCCCAGACCAGCACGGTGACAAGATAGAGAATCCAGTTAGGCATCTTGACCTCGATGGTTATTGCAATCTCGATTATTCAGAGCTTCCCGCAGCATTTGCGTACGAATGTTGCGGAGCTGGTGTAAACGAAGCATCGGCCTTGCCAGCGCGGCGAGCGCATTTCGCCAGGCGATCCGGCGGTGGTCGCTGAGTGAGCCCGACAGATCTGGCCGATAGTCATCGGTGCAATTGCAGGGTTGAGCACGCATTGTCGTCTCCTTTTTTGATGGGTCGTTGAACTTGGTGCTTGACTATACGGTCACATTGGAGCTATAACAGATTCAATTTTGAAGAAATGGGATGTGAACAGTTTATGCTAGCCATCGATAAGGAAAGCAGCGATTATCTCTACCGGCAAGTCATTGATTTAATAGCGGATAACATCGATTCAGGCGCGCTTCGCCCGGGCGACCGCTTGCCCTCGCTGCGCCGCATGAGCAAGAGAATCAGCGTCAGCATCCCGACTGTGCGTCAGGCCTACATCGAGCTCGAGCGGCAGCGCCGGGTCGAATCCAGGCCGCAATCAGGCTTCTACGTACGCAGCCTCCCCATCAATGCATTAGTCCGGCCGGCGCCGGCTTTTCGGCGTTCTGCAAAGCCGATTCCGGTCATTGGCAGCAGTCTGATGGACAGAGTGTATGAGGGCCTGTACACGCCCGGCGTGGTGCCCTTCGGCATCGCCAACCCCTGCATGGTCAAGCCAGCGGCGAAAGCCCTGCACCGCACGATGAAACGGGTGATGGCACGCGCCGAGGAGCGCAGCCTCGGCTACGCCCCTACTCTCGGTGAACCCGGATTGCGCCGCCAGATTGCCTACCGTTATCTCGATACGGTCGGTGGCAAGATCGATCCGGAGAATATCTGCATCACGAATGGCGGCCAGGAAGCCTTGTTGCTCGCTTTGCACGCCGTGGCCGACAAAGGCGATGTCATCGCCGTCGAATCGCCGACCTATCACGGCATGCTGGAGCTGATTCACAGCCTTGGCATGCTGGCAATCGAGATCGAGACCTGCCCTGAGGACGGGGTGACGCTCAGCGCCCTGCGAAAGACGCTGGAAGCCCATCCCGTCAAGGCCTGCCTGTTCTCGACCACGCTCAACAACCCGTTGGGCGTCAGCATGACCGAGGACTGCCGCAAGACACTGGTCGAGATTTGCGAGGAACACGAGGTCGCGTTGATAGAAGACGACGTGTACGGCGATCTGATGTTCGACGGGCATCGTCCCAAGCCCGCAGAGTTCTTCTCTCGCTCGGGTCGCGTCCTGACCTGCGGATCCTTTTCGAAGACTGCGGCGCCCGGCTATCGCATAGGTTGGTTGATTGCGGATAAACACATCGGGAAAATCACCCAGCTCAAACGCGCGTTTTCCTGTTCGTCCGGCCTGCTCCAACAACTTACCTTGAGCGAATTCATGGCGAGTGGCGATTACGACCGTTATCTGAAGACCTTGAGACCAGAGCTGCAATGCAATGCAGAGCGCATGAGCGCCCTGGTTGCCCAACATTTTCCGAGGGAAACGCGGACATCAAAGCCCGTAGGCGGCGGCGTCCTGTGGCTCGAATTGCCTGAAAAAGTGGATTCCGAGGTACTTTTCGAGACGGCGATCGAGGCCGGAATCAGCATCGCCCCCGGGCTGATATTCTCGCCGTGCAACCGCTACCGAAATTTCATACGACTGAGTTACGGACATCCCTGGTCCGAGAAAATAGAGCAAAGTATCGAGTGGCTGGGCCGAAAGGTCGCCACTATGGCCGCATAGCGCTATTCGGCGCCCTGCGGTTCCGGGGCCGGGCCGGGATTATCATAGGGATTGTAACCCTTTGATTCCGGGTCCAAAAACGATAAAGCGCTGCTATCCATCTCCGTTCACCTCCTGGCGGGGCTCTTTGTCCTTACACGCATCGATCTGCCAAAAGGTTCCGTTCAGGGCTGCCGGTTAAGGGCCTGTTCAGCTAGCCGGGTATAGCATTTGCTCCAGGATGACGCATTGCGCACAACACAAGCGCCTTGCCTGGCCTGGAGGCTAATATGAATAGGGAAAGAATTCGCTTGACCATGCAGCTACTGCTCTACGTAGCGTTGGCAACGTTTGCGGCACTGCCGGTGCTCGCACAGGTGCCTGTAGACGAGAATGGCAACCCTATCGCTCCGATCGTTGATGGAGCCACGATCGAGAACTTCGATGACGAGGAGCTGCCTGCTCTGACGGTAGCCGAACTCGAAGAAATCGTAGGCCCTGTTGCCTTGTATCCCGACGATCTCCTCGCCATTGTCTTGCCGGCATCGACTTATCCACTACAGGTCGTGCAGGCAGCACGATTTCTCGAACGCCTCGAGTCCGACTCCTCGCTGAAACCCGATGAGGAATGGGACGAGTCTATTACCGCCCTCCTGAATTATCCGGAAGTCGTGGATCTCATGAACGAGGACATCG
Source organism: uncultured Woeseiaceae bacterium (assembly GCA_964386685.1). Taxonomy (GTDB): domain Bacteria; phylum Pseudomonadota; class Gammaproteobacteria; order Steroidobacterales; family Woeseiaceae; genus JACZWL01. The sequence continues at coordinate 3,225 of CAYLSX010000077.1, forward strand.
ACTGGACCTGGCGTCTTGGCGAGGCAGTCGTTGCACAGCAGGTAGACGTCATCGCGGCCATTGAGTCGTTTCGCGATAAAGCGTATGCGGCGGGCAATCTAAAGAGCGATGACCGTCAGACGGTCAGCAACCAGAACGGCGTCATCGAAATTGAGCCCGTAGAGGAAGACGTCATCTATGTTCCCTACTACGAGCCGGAACGTGTAGTCGTTTATCAATCGCGGCCTGTTTATCACTACTACCCGCGCGCCTATCCGGTGTATTACTACCCCTACCCTTACGGGTATTCATTTACGTCCGGTTATTTCTGGGGCGTGACAACCGCGTTCTCGATCGGCTGGTTGACCGACCACCTGCATGTGTATCACCACAGTTACTGGGGTCACCCGTACTACGGACATAATTATCATAACCATCATTACTACCGGCGATCGAGCCTGAGTCACTACAACCACTACTATGTGAACAACAGCTACAGTCACTGGAATTATCGATATCGTGATGGTGACTACTGGCGTCCGCAACATCGTAGTGGATCGCGACCTGGCTATGATCAGCAGAGAGCGCATTACTATCGTGACCGTACTCGGGACGATTGGCGCCACCGCAGCAGTAACCGCGTCAGTAATGTCAGTTTCCAGGCGCGCAACAGTGACGGTGGTCGCGTGCGCAGCAGCGCTGACAGCACGCGTCGGGTTCGAAACGATGCGAACGCCAGTGCGAATACTCGTCGCGACCGTGTCAACCCGGGCGATCGAAATAGCTCGCCGTCCTCAGATCGCAAGACGATTTCATTCAAATCCCGCGATACCAGAGCGCGTGCTGACCAGGAGCGACGCCGGACGCGAGCCTCAGAGGATCTGAGCAGGAGCTCGGAGCGCAGAAGTAGTTTTGTGGCGCC
>CAYLSX010000077.1:4225-10301 GCA_964386685.1 uncultured Woeseiaceae bacterium
GAGCCTCAGAGGATCTGAGCAGGAGCTCGGAGCGCAGAAGTAGTTTTGTGGCGCCCACTCGCAGCACGGCATCGAACAATCGCCGCTCGACGCCGCGATCGACTTCGTCCGGCAACAACAGGCCTGCGGCGATTAGCAATCCACGTCGCCAGGTTCAACAGTCGGCGCCGCGTCAGGCGACCAGCCCCACGGTCCAGCGACCGCAACGAAGTGCGCCCTCGCGGAGTGCGCCACAGCGAAGCGCCCCTGCAGCAAGCGCTCCGACACGAAGTGCAGCTCCGCCGAGCCCGCCGCAACAAAGCTCAGGCGGTAGCCGATCGGAAAGCCGCTCATCGCGATCAAGCTCGCGTGGATCGTCCAGTCGAGGAGAAAGGAGTTCGCGGAAGCGCCATTAAGTCAACAAACTCCCTGTCTGCCGCGTCGGACGGGATTACGGATCGGGCAAGTCTTTCGGCTCTTTGACTTCGCCCGATTCTTTTGTTTCGCGGCGTGGAGATTTGCCTGACGATAATTCCCAGGCGATATATGAGATACATACCGAGACCATGATCGCGAACAGGACGATGAGGATCATGAGCAGGTTCATGGTGGGAGCGATGATACCAAAGCTCTGACCTTTTTTACTTTGACTTAGGCAAACGTCCAGCCTTCCTCAGCGCTTCGCGCAACACGAATTCGATCTGCGCGTTAAGACTGCGCAGATCGTCATTCGCCCATCGCTGGACGGCAGCGAGAGTTTTCTCGTCTACACGTAATGCAAACGCTTTGCGTGAGGCCATCGGTGTCCCACTACGTATAAAGTGTACCCGTGTTGAGGACCGGTTGTGCGCCCTCTTCACTGCACAGAACGACCAGGAGATTGCTGATCATGGCGGCCTTACGTTCCTCGTCGAGATCGACGACCTGTTTCTCGCTCAGCTCGTCCAGTGCCATTTTCACCATGCCGACCGCGCCAGATACGATTAGCGTGCGGGCGGCGATGACGGCTGACGCCTGTTGTCGCCGCAGCATCGCATGTGCGATCTCGGGAGCGTACGCGAGGTGGCTGATACGCGCCTCGACGACGCTAACGCCCGCCTCCTCCAGTCTCTCCTGAATTTCCTTGCGCAGTGCATTGGCAATCTCCAGGGGGTGACTTCGAAGCGCAACGGATTCGCCCTCATGCGGCTCATACGGGTACGTCGTGGAAAGGTTTCGCAACGCCGACTCACTTTGGATGTGTACAAACTCTTCATAGTCGTCGACTTCAAATGTCGCTTCCGCACTATCGAATACCTTCCAGACAACGACTGCCCCAATCTCGATCGGACTGCCGTGCGAATCGTTGACCTTCAGTTTGCCGGTCTCGAAATTACGCACCCGCGTCGAAATCTTCGTTTTCCAATACAAGGGATTTGCCCAACGCAGGCCAGGCTCCTTGACCGTGCCGACATACTTGCCGAACAGCTGCAACACTTTTGATTCGTTCGGATTCACCATGAACAGGCCGGCCCAGAGAATGGCGACAAACAGATTGGTCAGTACCGCGCCGATCGTTCCCGGAATCGACTGCGCATGGATTGAAACGATGATCCAATAGACCGAAAGGCCCTGTGCGATAAGTAATACCGCGATCATGAGGTAACCGGACTGTACCTCTCTGACTTTTTCTCTAATCATGACGGCCTCCTTGGCTGCTATCAATTAGATATCATTATGATATCACAGGATAGATAGGTCAAGGAAACCGCACAGCGACAGCATGCCTGCGTCGTCAGGATCGCGTTATGTCAAATAGTATAGGGTGCTAGGGGCAATCCGGCTCGCCGTTCAAAACCTCTATCTCTTCCGGTGTCGGGGTCATGCCGTGATCGCCGCCGGCATCGAACAAGACTTTCCATTCTCCGTCCGCGTTCAGGCGCCAGGTCGAATTGAATGTACCCCAGGCGACGCTTACCTTGCCGTCGTCGGAAATGCTTGTCTGGCGATACGGACCGCGGTTGATGGCGAGAGTGCCCCCCGCGACGACCTCGACGATCAATGGGCGCCAACGAATTTTCGGCCCGTCCTCCTTGAAGAAGCTGGCCCAGCCCTGCCCTACCTCTTCAGGCCCTCTTGAGACATTGCCTGTCACGAAACGCACCTCCGGATCGAGAAAGCTCATGAAAGCCGCGAGATCCCGATGCTCGACAGACCGACTGAATCCGACCTCTGCGCAGAGGACGGCCTGCCGAACCGGGTCGATCTCAGCAGGCGCCAGCGCCGCTGCAAGAATGATTTCAAGAATCATGTGACCTTACCTCGCGAAAGAAACCCGGAAAAAGAGTGAATACAGCACGGGAACGACCAGCAACGTCAGGGCCGTCGCAAAAGCGAGCCCGAACATGATCGTGATGGCCATTGGCACGAACATCGCCGTGCCGCCCCACAACAAGGGCATCATGCCGAGCACGGTAGTGGCCGTGGTCAGGAGTATGGGTCGGAGACGTTGTTGGGTGGCCTCGAAGATCGCTTCTGCTTCCGTTCGCTTGAATTCCTTGATTTCGATGGCAATGCGGTCGAGCAACACGATGGCGTTGTTGATAATGATGCCTGACAGCGCGATGAGTCCAAGGATCGTGAAGAATCCGAATGACGAGTTGGTCACCAAAAGTCCGAAAGTCACACCGATCAGTCCCAGCGGGATGGTCGCGAGAATGATCAGCGGACGTCGCAGGGAATTGAATTGAGCGACCAGCAACAGGAGGATAATCATTCCGGCTACCGGCAACTCTGCTGCGATCGACGCATTGGCGTCACCAGATTCCTCGGTCTCGCCGCCGATCTCGAATTCATGACCTGTTGGCCAGCTTGTCTCCGCCTGCTCCAGCCATGGCACCAGCGTCTTCACAACTTCCGCCGCTGTAGCGCCCGTCGCTAGCTGCACGTTGAGCGACAGGGTACGCTCCCGATCGCGCCGCTCGATGACACCGGATTCGAATGTCAGCTCGACATCCGCAACCTGTTTCAGCGGCACGGTTCGACCGGTACTCTGAGAATAGACGCTGAGGCCATCGAGCTTGCTGAAGTCCTGACGATCCGCGGCAACTGTCCGCAAAGTTACGGGGATAAGTTCGTCGTCTTCGCGATATTGCGTAAGCTCGATGCCTGTCAGGCCGGCTTTGAGAGAGTACGCAACGTCCTCGCTGGTCACACCCGATCGGCGGGCAAGTTCCTGATTGACGCGCACCAGCAACTTCTTGGTTTGCAGTCCCCAGGTGTTTTTCACATCGGCAATGGCCGGGTTTTCGTAAAGATATACCGTGACCTCGTCAGCCATGCTGTACAGCGAGTCGATGTCCTGGCCCGATAGTCGAACGATAATCGGATAGTCGACGGGCGGACCATTCTCCAGTCTTTTTACCTGCGCCGCGAGATCCGGATGTGCCTCGCGAACGTAGCGCTCGATGCCGCGCATGACTTCATCAACCCTGTCTGCCGAAGTCGTGTTCGCAATCAGAAATGTATTCGCGGGATTCGGATTCGGCGGATTGAGGCTTAGTTGAAACCTCGGCCCGCCCTCTCCGATGAATGTGAGCCAGTTTCTGATTGCCGGCTCGCCGTCATCAGGTTCGTAATAGGTTTTTCGCACGAATTCGTCGACCTCGTCGATGACTTGCTGGCTGGCTTCGATCGACGTGCCGAGCGGCATCTCGAGCTTTGCGGTGAATACCGGATCCTCCGAAGGTGCGATGAATTCCTGTCGTACCTGGCCCATGCCGACAATAGCGAGCGCAAACATCAACATGACGATGCCGATAAAGCGATAGGGGCATCGCAATGACGTGCCCAAAAGGCTGCGATAGTAGCGATACCACTTGCCGTCGAAGGGATTGTCAACGGCAGCGGTCTCCGGACCGCATTTCAGAGCGACCGTCGTCAGCATCGGTATAAAGGTCATCGCCAGCAACCAGGAAATAAGCAGCGCAAGGCCGACAACATAGAAGATGTCGCTGGTATATTCGCCGACTGCCGACTTCGCCATTGCGATCGGCATGAATGCAGCGGCGGTCGTCAGGGACGAGACCAACAGGGGCGTTCTGAGTTCGCGTCCGGACTCGATTGCGGCGTCTATCGCAGCGACGCCGCGCTCCCGTTTAACGAGTATCGACTCGACGATAACGATGGCGTTGTCCACCAGCAGTCCCAGAGAGATGATCAGGGCCGCGAGGGATATCTGATTCACGGTGATATCGAAGACCTGCATCGCGAAGAAGGTCGCAATCATGGTCGTGGGAATCAGCGTGCCTACCATGAGGCCCGTCCGGAGTCCCAGGAAACCGATCATTACAACTATAACAATTACAATAGCTTGTAATAGACTTCTCGAAAAGTTTCTAATATTAGTCTCAACCAGGTCGGACTGGTACCAGACCGTCTCGAGATTCACTCCCCAGGGATAGCTGGCGATCAGTTCGGGCATCAATACTTTGAGTCGAGCCCCGAGCTTGAGGATATCGCCGCCCTCCCGCATCGAGACGGCCAGCGCCAGCGTCGGCTGGCCATTTGTCCTGGCTACGCTCTTTGGCGGATCCTTGTAGCCGCGATAGACCTCGACAATATCTTCGAGATAAACGAGCGCACCAGCCGGCAATTCGATGACGGTGCGCCTCAGGTCATCCAGCGATTCGAAGTTTCCGGTCGGTTCGAGCGTAATTCTCTCGCGGCCGCTGACAATATTTCCACCCGAGGAAAGAATATTTACGCTGGCAAGCGATGCAGAGAGCTGTTGCGGCGACAGCCCGAGCTCGGACAACCTGGCATTGTTGTATTCGACAAAAACAACTTCCTGCTGGGCACCGTGGATATTGACCTTCGCTATATCCGCTTCTTTCAAAAGTACGTCGCGCAATTCGTCCGCAACCGTCTTCAATTCGGCATAGGAGAAGCCATCGCCTGTCAGCGTGTAAACAACGCCAAAAACATCACCGAACTCGTCGTTGATTTCAGGCGCCTCGCTCCCGAGTGGCAGGTCGGGTATGACAGTGTCGATCTTTCTCCTGAGATCGTCGAAGATCGGCCGCATGATCTTGTAGCTTTCCTTGAAGTTGACATAGACGATCGAAATGCCGGTTCTCGACTCGCTCGTAATACTGTCGACCTCCGGCATTTCCTGGGCCTTTTTCTCGATCTTGTCGGTAACGAGTTGTTCGATTCGCTCGGGGCTTGCGCCGGGAAAGCGCGTGGTGATCAGGACCGTACGGATGATGAATCCGGGGTCCTGTGCCTTCGGGATCGTCTGAAATGCGAGCACGCCGGCGATGAGCAACAACGCCACCACGGTAATCGTGATTCGGTTTCTTTCGATGGCTGCCCGCGTCAGGTCCACAAATATGTCCACTCAGCTCGATGCGTCAGGGAATCAGGACGCGCTGACCGTCGCGAATCACGGAAAGGCCCGCTGTCACGACCCGATCGCCGGCCACCACGCCATCCAGAACCTCGATACCCGATTGTGTCAATTCACCCAGCGTCACCGGCTTTCGGTGAATCAAAGCCTGGTCTGGAACTTCTGTCGGCAACGCCACATAAACGAATGTCCCGGCTGCGTCCCGGATCACTGCAGCGACAGGCAATACCACGCTGCCACTGGCGGCTAGCGTGTCGAACTGAAAGATCACGTCTGCTGCCAGGCCGGAGCGCAGCGACGCATGACGCTCCGAGATTTTCACGACCACCGGAAATGTCGCAGAATTCGCGACCGATGCCACAGCAACCTCGGTAACCGCACCACTGAACCGCGTACCTGGAATTGCGCCAAATGTAATCTGCACCGGTGTGTACACGTCGATGTTGCCGATGAGGCTCTCCGGCACGTCGATCTCGACCTCGAACTCATCACCGCAACTGACCGCGGCAACTTGCTGACCGGCCGAGACATTCTCATTGACTTCGATGTCCATCGAGGCGATGGAACAGTCTTTATCGGCACGCAGTTGCGTGTAGGACTCATTGAGCTTTGCGATTTCCAGGGCTTTGGCTACAGAGCCGACCTGAGCGCCAGCAGACTCGGCCTGCGCCCTTGCTGCGTCGAGATCGTTGCGCGAAGCATTATTGT
>CAYLSX010000078.1:0-10287 GCA_964386685.1 uncultured Woeseiaceae bacterium
TCCTGCTCGGCATTCTCCATGAGGCAAGCGTTGCTGTAGGTATTGCCATCCCGGGCGCAGACCGGCCGGTAAATCCGTGGGCAGTTTCTCTGGCCCTCGGATTCGCAATGCCCCGCATGGCGAATCCGTATGCCGTTTCGTTCCGCCTGACAGGCATTGCCGTAAGTTAATTCGTCGGAACCGCAAACTGGCACGTACAAGCGTGGACACGCACGGACATTACACGCTCCCTCGGTGAAGATCGCGGTGCCAGCCGCTTCGGCCTCGCAGGCATTCGCATAAGTGCTACCTTCTTCGCTACACACGGGCGCGTAGACTTTCGGGCAGTCCTCGACGTCACACGCACCAGTTCGTTGCACAGGTACGCGATCGACATCGGCCAGACATTGATTGTTATAAGTACGCGCGTTCATACCGCAGACAGGCTGATGTACGTCGGGACAACCACCAACCGTACAGGCGCCGAGACTCGCAATCTCGATACCGGCACTTAATGCCAGGCATTCGTTGCTATAGGTGATGTCATCGACGCCGCATACTGGATCGACTTCTTCCGGACAGGTCTCCGTGGTTTCCGGACAAGCGCTTTCCGAGATTACCGATACGCCGGCAGTCCTGGCAAAACATTCATTAGCGTAACTATTGCCATCCGCGCCACAGACAGGAATCAGTTCTTCCGAGCATGCAACAGCGTCCGCACAGATGCCCTGGATCGCAATCTCCGTCCCTGCAACCCTGGCCATGCAATCATTGCTGTACGTGTTGCCGTCTTCGCCGCAAACCGGGTCATATTGCATTGTGCACGCCGTCTGCTCGACCGCCTTCGTTGTCGCTTCCGCGTCGCCGGTTTCCTCGGCCGCAGCGAGCCCACCCGACAGCAGGAAGAAAGCACCGACCAGATAACGTGTTTGTTTGTTCATTTGATTACTTTAGATGGAATATTGTTGCGCGGGTTCAGTTCACTTCGCTTGCTGCAGCCGCCCGACGCTGACCTCATTCGACAATACTAACTCGCTGATGCTGACAAGTTCGATGCCTTCGTCGGCAAGCCTCGGAATTTCCCGTTCCAGAAACGCCAATGTCGAAGGGTAGGGATGGCCTATTCCCACGGCAGTGCCATTAATTCTCGCCAGCTCCTTCAAGCGACCGAACTCTCTCTCCACCGTGTCCGGCAGGCGGTCGGGGTCCAGAAACACATCTCTTTTCACCGACGGCACGCCTCTTTCGCGCGCAAGCTGCAGGGCGACACTTTTATGCGTTGTATAACTATCTACGAAAAAAAGGTCATCACGCATTCGCAATTCCTCCATTAGCCAACCCATGTGTCCCGGATGCCGCGTCAACATGCTGCCACGATGGCTGTTTACACCGATCGCATGTGGAACCGAGTCGAGATCAGCCGAAAACGTATCGCCAAACTGTTCCCTGCTCATATCCAGCATCAGGCTGCCGGGATCCGCTTGGCTGTCGCTTGCAACAGGCTCCAGTGGCAAATGCAGCAAAACCTCCTTGCCGTTCGCATACGCCGCCTCTGCGATTTTTCTTGCTCTGGGGGTGGATGGCAGGATCGCGCAAGCAACTGGGCCCGGCAGGTTGATCGAGCGGTTGCCGGCCTCCAGCTGATAGCCGAGGTCGTCGATGATGATGGCTATCCGAGGCTGAGGCTCGCCTGCCGCATGCATACCCAGCAAGCAAATGCCGAGGGCGGGCCAAAGGCGGGCGATCATTCTGCCTTGCTTTGCATCACGCTCTTGGGCTGAAGCAGTGAATAGGCTTCCCTTAACTGCACATCGTGCTCACGATCGGCGGCCGCACTGAATCGAATTAATGACGCCTCGCGATCGTCTTCGATCACGACATCCGGAAAAATCCCCTTTCCCTGAATGGTCGCGCCGGACGGCGTGTAGAACCGTGAGGTCGTCAATTTTATGGCGCGGCCTTTGGAGAGGGGCATAACGGTTTGCACGAGGCCTTTTCCGAATGTCGCGGTACCGACAATCATCGCCCGATTATGGTCCTGCAATGCGCCCGCCACGATCTCTGACGCCGACGCAGATCCGTCGTTCACTAACACTGCCATTGCAGCACCATCCAGCACATCACCGCGATGTGCTTTTCTCGTAAATCGGGATTCCTCGGTTCGCCCGTCCGCCGACACGATAATGCCCGCATTCAGGAAAAGATCAGAAACGTCAACGGCAGAATCGAGAACGCCGCCCGGATTGTTTCTAAGATCGAGTATCAGACCATCGAGCATGCCGCCCTGCTGCTCCTGCATATCGTCAATCGCCTTGCTCAGTTCATTGGCCGTCGAATCATTGAACTGGCTGACGCGAACATAGCCTATCGCAGGCTCCAGGACTTCGTGACGAACACTCGCCACCCGTATACTCTCGCGCCGCAGCTTGAAGCTGATCGGCTCTTCCTCACCATCGCGCGCCACCGTGATCTCGACAGAGGTTCCCGCCCGACCGCGCATCTTGCTGACGGTACCAAGCGGCTCATTTACGCCAACCGACGTGCCGTTTATCGCGATAATCGTGTCGCCACTTAAAATACCGGCGCGTTCTGCCGGCGTGTCATCTATGGGTGCGACAACCACAATCAGGCCGTCTACGTTGCTGACTTCGAGACCGACACCTGAGTAGCTGCCAGTTGTGCTTATGCGAATGTCCTGATGCTGCTCGGCATCGAGATACTGTGAGTGATCGTCCAGGTCGGACACCATGCCGCGTATGGCGCTCTCCAGCAGAACAGCGTCATCGAGTGGCTCGACATAATCCTCCTTGACGCGCTGCAAGACTTCGGCGAACAATCTTGCCTGCTCCCAGGTCAGCTCAGCGGAACCAGGCGGCTCTCTTTCCGGCAATAGACTGCCGCCGAGCGACAGGCTGAGGCCCATCACCGTACCGATGACCAAGACAAGAATGCTTCTGGTTTTCAAGGACATTTAGCTCTCCCAGAGCCGATTGACGATAGCATAGTTAACTGGCTTTGGGCCTCTTGGTGATCCAGGTTCTCGGGTTGATCGGCCTGGTTCCCTGACGAATTTCGAAATACAGGCTTGCCTGCTGTTGACCGCCGCTATTGCCGACTGTCGCGATCACATCGCCGGGTGCAACCCACTCGCCGGCGCTTTTCAGGGTCGTCTCGTTATAGCCGTACAAGGTCATGAATCCTTCGCCATGATCGACGATCACGAGCAGTCCCATGCCGGCCAGCCAGTCTGCGAAGACCACCCGGCCATGATAGACGGCACGCACTTCACGCCCTCGTGGTGCTGCGAGAACCACGCCATTCCATTTCAGGTGGCCGCTGGCCCTCGGTTGGCCAAAGTCGTGCAGCAATCGTCCCGCGATAGGCCAGGTGAGCTGGCCCTTGAGCGCACTGAATGGCTCTTCCGAACGAATGGGATAGTCCGACAGAATGCTGGTCAGTTCCGCGATCAGGCGTGCCAGATCCTTTTCCTCTGCCGCAAGGTGCTCGATCTCGTTGCCTTCCTGTTGCATTTTCGACTTCAGTGCGACCAGAAGCTCCTGGCGCCTTTCCTGCCCTTTGTTCAGCTCCACGAGTTCGGCGTATTTTGCTCTGGCCAGTCCGGCCAACCGGTTGTCTTCATCCGCCGCTTTCTGATGCAGCGTAGCCAGCTCGTCGATGATGCCCTTGACCTTCTCGATGTTGTCGCCGCGGTAGTCACTTAAGAACTGGTAGTAGACCATCATGCGCCCGGCGGTTGCCGGGTCCTGCTGATTCAAAAGTAGTTTGATGCGTTCCTGACTACCGCTCGTGTAAGCGGCCCGCACCTGCGCTGCCAGCTGGCCGGACTCTTCATCGAGTTCTGACTGCCGCACCTGAAGTTTGTCCTCGAGCTCTGCCTTCCTTCTCTCGCTGAACTGTTTTTGCCTCTCCAGCTCCTTTAGCCGAACTCGCTTCTCGGATATTTGAACTTCGGCCTTTTGCAGGTCGCCTGTAATACGATCCCTGTCGGCCGCTCGCTTGTCCATGCTTCTCTTGAGGTCGGAGATCTTTTCCCGCACATCTTCGAGTTCGCGCTCCTTGACCTTGGCCAGGCCGCGATCGTCTTCTTGCGCAGCGGCGGGCAGGCTTAAGCCCGCCGCCAGTATTGCGAGTGGCAGGCATCTGCGAATTGGGCCTAATCGAGTCATGGCACGGGAGTCTAAGCCCTTAGGCTTGCCGAGAGAACGCCCTGGCGCCCTAGATATTCCTGCGGCCCGCGCTGCTATAATGCCCGGCTCAAATCAGACCTATTAAAGAATAATGGACACATATCTGGAATTTGCGGGGAATCACCCGCTGCTGGTCAGCGCACTCCTCTTCAGCTTTTTCGTATTGATATTCACGGAGCTGCAGCGGAATGCGCGCGGCCTGGTCAATGTGGAACCACAGGACGCCGTAAGGCTGATCAATTCGGACGCGGTTGTAATCGACCTGCGTAGCCCCGAGGCATTTGCCCGGGGACATATCGTTAACGCCAAGAACATGCCGTATGAGGACCTGCCGGCCAATACGGACAAGATCGCCAAGTATGCGAAAAAAGCCATTGTGGCCGTGTGCGATGCGGGCGTGACATCAAGCAAGGTTGTCGATTCCCTGCGCAAGACCGGCCTCGAAAATGTTTATGGCCTGAAGGGCGGCATCAATGCCTGGACACAGGCCAACCTGCCGCTCGTTACCGGTAAAAAGACCAAGAAAAAAGGTTAGTACCGAAAGCGATGAGTATCCCGCCCAAAATTGTAATTTACGGCGATGAGTCCTGCGCGTATTGCGCGGCTGCCCGAATGTTGTTTACGAAGAAAGGGCTTCGGTTTGATGACGTCATGGTATCTGGCGACGAGAAGCGACACGCCGAAATGGAACAACTGACCGGCAGTCGTTTGGTGCCACAGATTCTTATCAACGATCACATCATCGGCGGATTTGACGAACTGTCCGCGCTCGACAAGGATGGTGATCTGGAACGATTACTCGAGGTTTAACGCCTCTCATTTTTCGCACAGGAAGACGTAATGGCCGAAGAGACGCAAGCTGAAAAACAAATCAGTATTCAAAAAATTTATGTAAAGGATTTTTCGTTCGAATCTCCTAACAGCCCGACTGTTTTTACAGCAGGTGACTGGAGCCCCAAGACGAATCTCAACCTTCGAAGCTCCCACAATCAAGGTGAGAATGACCAGAGCGAGGTCGTGCTGACGATTTCAGTCGAGGCCAAACACGAAGACAAGACGCTCTTTTTGATCGAACTGCACCAAGCGGGCCTGTTTCAGATTTCGGGTTACGAGGAAAAAGAGTTCGGCGTCGTTGTCGGAAGCTTTTGTCCAAATATCCTGTTTCCTTACGCCAGAGAGTCGATTGCAGCAATGATCTCCAAAGGCGGATTTCCTGAGTTTCTGCTGCAGCCAATCAACTTCGATGCGCTTTATGCCCAGAGCCAGCAACAGCGTGAAGCCGAAGAAGGCGGCGCTGCCAGCAATGGCGGTGGCGGCGGCAACGGAGAGACGCACTGAACGACGCGGTCGCAGAACGGCCGATCGCGGTAGTCGGCGCCGGCTCCTGGGGAACAGCGCTTGCCCTGCAGCTCGCTCGCGGCGGCCGATCCATAAGGCTGTGGGACATCGATACAGACAACATGAAAAAGGTTGTCAGCGATCACGCCAACGAGAGATACCTGCCCGGAGTCAGTTTTCCGGATAACCTTCACCCCGAACTGGATCTGAGCGCTTGTCTCGATAAGGTGCGGGACATTCTGATCGTCGTCCCCAGTCACGGCCTTCGCGAAACTCTCAAAACCATCAAGCCCATGCTCGAAGCCGACGTTCGCATCTGCTGGGCGACCAAGGGATTCGAGCTCAGCACCGGCGAGCTGCCACATCAAGTCGCAGAAGATGTTCTCGGCGCGGACCGACCGATGGCGGTTTTGTCCGGCCCGACATTTGCCAAGGAGGTCGCTGCCGGTTTGCCAACCGCGATGACGATCGCTGCTAACGACCGCGACTTCGCGAGCGACCTCGCAGAAGAAATTTCCGGCGCAAACTTTCGTGCATACACTGCGGATGACATGATCGGCGTGGAAGTCGGCGCCGCGGTCAAGAATGTTCTCGCTATCGGTGCCGGACTCTCCGACGGTTTGGGATTCGGCGCTAACGCGAGAATTGCGATGATTAATCGCGGGTTGGTGGAAATGACCCGGCTGGGGATTGCTCTCGGCGCCAAACAGGAAACCTTCATGGGCCTGGCGTGCATGGGCGACCTGGTGCTTACCTGCACCGATGATCTATCGCGCAATCGGCGAACGGGCCTGGCACTTGCCGCTGGAAAAACAATCGAGGAAGCACAGGAAGAAATTCAACAAGTCGTTGAAGGCGTGCTCGCTGCCAAAGCCGTGAAGGGCGTGGCGGAACGGCTGAACGTTGACATGCCTATTTGCCTTACGATCTACAACATCTTGTATGAGGGACTTGCGCCGCGCGATGCAGTAGCCGCCCTTATGAGTCGCGCGCTGACTTCAGAGTAGAACGCTTTAACGGCCGCCCGCGAAACCCTGCTGCCGCCACGCCTCGTAAACGACGACCGCCGCCGCGTTGGATAAATTCAGACTACGTATGTCTTGCTGCATCGGTATTCGCAGCCGTTGCTCTTCCGGCAGCGACTCCAGCAGCTCGACAGGTAGTCCACGCGTTTCCGGGCCGAACAGGAAGACGTCTCCTTCCGCAAATTCAGGTACTGAGTAATTAGACGTGCCGCGCGTGCTGAACGCGTACAGCTTTCGCGGGCAGACAACGTTCAAACATTCTTCCAGACTGTCGTGCACGGCAACATCTGCAAACTCCCGGTAATCCAGGCCGGCCCGCTTCAGCCGCCGCTCATCCATCTCGAACCCCAAAGGCTTGACCAAATGAAGCTTGGTACCCGTGTTGGCACAAAGGCGTATGATATTGCCGGTATTAGGCGGTATTTCCGGCTCATAGAGAATAAGACTGAACATCGTTAGCAATTGTAAACCTTGAATTCAGATATATGGCGCTTGCTGTAAACCCCGAACACAATCCCCTGGAAACAGATTTCTGCGGACTCACACTGAGTTCGCCGATCGTGCTCCTGTCCGGCTGCGTCGGTTTCGGCGAGGAATACACACGCATTCAGGGTTTTTCGAACAGCGACGTCGGCGCCATCGTCCTCAAAGGCACAACGAAAGAACCAAGACTAGGCAATGAACCACACCGCGTCTGGGAGACGCCCTCAGGCATGCTGAACTCCATCGGCTTGCAAAATCCCGGCATGGACAAGGTCGTCGACGAGATTTTGCCAAAATTGGATTTCGATGAGACGCGTTTTATTGCCAACGTCTGTGGATCGACAATCGAGGATTACGCCGAAGTCACAAAAAAATTCGATGATTCGGCTATCGACGCCATCGAGATCAACATCTCCTGCCCTAACATTAAAGAAGGCGGTGTTTCATTCGGCAACTACCCCGAGATGTCCGCCAAGGTCGTCGAAGCCTGCAGAAAATCAACCAAGAAACCGATCATCGCAAAGCTCTCGCCAAACCAGACCGACATTCAGGAGAACGCACGCCTCTGTATCGAAGCCGGCGCCGATGCTTTAGCTGTCATCAACACGATTTCCGGCATGGCCATCGATATAGAACAACGCAAACCGATATTGGGCAACATCAGAGGCGGCCTATCCGGCCCCGCAATAAAACCAATCGCTCTTTTGAAGGTACACCAGGTTTACCAGGTCGCCGGACCCAGGAACATTCCGATAATGGGCCAGGGTGGAATCACCACAGTCGAAGACGCCCTGGAATTCATCATCGCCGGATCGGCGACGGTGGGCATCGGCACCGCGCTTTTCTACGACCCGCTCCTCTGCCCCAAGATCAATGCCGGCCTTGCCGACTACCTGCTTCGGCACGACTTAGGGTCCGTTTCCGATCTCGTCGGGAGCTCACAGGTCTAGTCCAGCTCGAGGCTTTTGATCTTTCTGGTCAGAGTGTTTCTTCCCCAACCGAGGAGTTTTGCTGCGTCCTGGCGATGGCCCTTCGCCTGATTGAGCGCGATCCGAATGAGTGTGCGCTCGAATTCGGGCAAGGCGGAATCGAGCAGCGGGCTATCGTCTTTGCCGCTCAATTGTTGTTCAGCCCAGTTTGCCAGGCTTTGTGTCCATTCCTTGCTGGCGCCTTTGCCTGAGAGTTTGCCGCCGAGGTCCTCGGGTATATCCAGCGCGCTTATGACACCGCCGGGTGCCGTTATCGTCAGACGACGTGTCGCGTTGACGAGTTGGCGTACGTTTCCTGGCCAGTCGTACGACTGCAGGATGTCCATCGCCTCCGGGTTTATCGCTTTCGCGGCGGCACCGAGTTCGTTCGCAGCATCGTCGAGATAGTGCTCGAGCAGCAGGGGGATATCCTGTCGTCGCTGTCTCAATGGCGGCGTGTTGATGCGAATGACATTTAGGCGATGAAAAAGATCTTCGCGGAAGCGATGCTCTTTGACTGCCCTCGCGAGATCCTGATTTGTTGCGGCGATGACTCTGACATCGACTTTGATAGAGGCTTGACCGCCAACCCGATAGAACTCGCTTTCCGCGAGTACCCGAAGCAATCGTGTTTGCAGCGCCGCAGACATGTCACCGATTTCATCGAGGAACAGCGTGCCGCCGTCTGCTTGTTCGAAGCGGCCGATGCGTCTTGCCTCTGCGCCGGTGAATGCGCCCCGCTCGTGACCGAATAGCTCGGACTCCAGAAGTTCTGATGCGATTGCCGAGGTGTTAAGTGCGACGAAGGGTTTGTCGGCCCTAGGACTGTGTTGATGCAGCGCGCGGGCAACCAGTTCCTTGCCGGTGCCTGACTCACCGGTAATGAGTACCGTCATGCTGGAGCGAGCGAGTCTGCCGATCGAACGGAAGACTTCCTGCATGGCCGGCGCTTTGCCGAGCAGGGTTGGTATCTGGCTTACTTCTTTGCTGCTGTCGTCCGAGATTACCTTGCCGTTCTTGCGCGCGGCTTTGCGCACGAGCTCGATGACCTCGTCCAGGTCGAACGGTTTGGGCAAGTACTCAAACGCACCGCCCTCGTAGGCAGCGACAGCGTGATCCAAATCGGCGTGCGCGGTAATGACGATAATTGGCAGATCGGGACTGCTTTGGCTGAGTCTCTCGAGTAGTGCGATGCCGTCCATGCCGGGCATGCGGATATCGGTAATGAGAACGTCGGGCGAGCTGTGGCCGATGGCTTCCAGCAAGTGTTCCGCGCGCTCGAAACTTCTGCTTTCCATACCGGCCTGGGCCAGGGCTTTCTCCAGCACCCAGCGTACGGACTGATCGTCGTCAACAATCCAGACTGTCAGCCCTTTGTCAGCCATGTTGCTCGTCCGTGGCTGCTCCAAGTGGAATCCTGACAAAGAATACGGTTCGTCCTGGTCGGCTCTCGAACTCGATCAGTCCGTGGTGGCGGCTGATCAACTCCTGCGCAACGGGAAGGCCAAGGCCGGTACCATCGGGCCGGCTGGTGACCAGCGGATAAAACACCGAGTCCTGCAGGTCGGCTGGAATGCCGGGCCCGTCGTCTTCAATCTCCAGGCTGGCGACAACGTTATGGCGCGTGTCGCCAATCGTGAAGTTCATGATAGCGCGGCTGCGAAGAATGATTTTCCCCTGCCCGCCCAGCGCGACGACGGCGTTCCTAACGAGATTTAGCAGCGCCTGAACCAGTTGGTCGCGGTCGAGATCCATGTGCGGCAATCCGGCATCGTAGTCACGGTGAATATCGATCTCGTCGCCGATTTCGGCCTGGATGAGTTTTATGACGTATTCGAGCAGCTCGTGCACGTTTGACCGCTGTTTGTTCGGTGGCCCGCCCGGACCGAGTAAGGTATCGACCAGGCCGGCGAGACGATCTACCTCGCTGATGATGACGCTGGTGTATTCCTCGAGCTCGTCACTTTGTAGTTGTTTGCCCAGCAGTTGTGCCGCACCGCGAATGCCGCCAAGCGGATTTTTGATCTCATGTGCGAGTTGCCGAATCATCTGCCGGCCGGCGCCGTGCTGAATCAGCAAGGCGTTTTCCCGGCTGATTCTTGTGCGGCGGGTCACGTCGGACATTTCAACCAGGAGACTTGCTGTCAGGTCTGTGTGTTCCAGTGACGACACGCGGAAATCAACAATGCGGTCTTCGGCATGTACTTCTGTTGGGCCGAGCCGGAGTTCAGCGGCATATGTCTGGCCGGAACCCAAAGCCCTGCCAAGAATGTCCTTGAATTCCGG
>CAYLSX010000079.1:0-9950 GCA_964386685.1 uncultured Woeseiaceae bacterium
AGTTCTTCGTCGGTGTATTGACGACCGGCATCTACTGCCGTCCGATTTGTCCTGCCGTATCTCCCAAAAGCGAAAACGTATCCTTCTACCCCAGTGCCGCCTCCGCAAGCGAGGCCGGATTCAGGCCATGCCTGAGATGCCGACCCGAGTGCGCGCCCGGCACACCGGCCTGGAGCGGATCGTCTACCACCGTGCGCCGAGGCCTGAAGCTTATCGCCGGTGGCGCCCTCGACGATAGTGACGTAGAACACCTCTCCGACAGGCTTGGCGTGACCAGCCGACACCTTCGCCGACTCTTTACCAAACATCTCGGCGCATCTCCTCTGGCAGTCGCACATACTCAACGCCTGCATTTTGCGAAGCGACTGATCGACGAGACCGCATTATCGATGGGTCATATTTCGTCTGCGGCCGGTTACGGCAGCATCAGGCGATTTAATGACACGTTCAAGAAAACCTATGGCCGGACGCCCAGAGAGCTCCGCAAGGTCGGCGACGAATCGCATAAAGCCGACAGTGTAGCGACGCTGTCGGTACGACTTCCTTACAGAAAACCATTTAGCTGGCCGGCCATGCTGGAGTTCTTCGCCGGTCGGGCGACGCCGGGCGTGGAGTTGGTGGAAGGCAAAGCCTATCGAAGAACGATATCGGTGGGCGATAAACATGGCGTGATGGCGATCAGTCCGGCAAAACAATCGGGATATCTTTCGCTGACGCTCACTTGTGTAGATACCGGCGCTCTGTTCGAGATCGTGCAACGCTCGCGGGAAGTCTTCGATCTGGATGCGCCAATCGACGAGATTGCGACTACACTGAAGAGAGATGAGGCATTGCGGCGATTGATAAAAAGATCTCCGGGAATTCGCGTACCAGGCGCCTGGGACGGATTCGAAATGGCGATTCGTGCAATCCTCGGTCAACAGATCTCGGTCAAGGCGGCGACCACGCTGGCCGGGCGTATTGCAGATCGTTACGGCGAGAAGCTCTCGATGTCATCCGAATCGTCAGACAGCGGCCTGTCGCGCATATTTCCAACGGCCGAACGCCTGATGCGTGCGCGATTCAATAATATTGGCCTGGTCACGAGCAGGGCCGAGACAATTCGACGAGTCGCGGCGGCCGTCGTCAATGGCGACTTGAGTTTTGACGTGGCGCAGGAACCCGAAGATTTCTGCGCCAGCCTGACCACCATAAAAGGGGTTGGCGACTGGACTGCGCAGTATGTTGCGATGCGCGTGTTAAAGAACCCGGACGCTTTTCCGTCCACGGATCTGGGTTTGTTAAAAGCACTCGGATCGATCGAAGACCAGGCCGGGCAAGTGACGCCCACAGAACTTTTACGTCGGGCCGAAGCCTGGCGCCCGTGGCGGGCATACGCCGCACTTTTGTTATGGAGCTCGCTTGCGAACTCCGGAGGATGAGATGATGTACTACTGTTATTTGGATACACCGATCGGCGAGCTGCTGCTAGCGGGGGAAGATGACGCCCTTTGTCTGGTCGGATTTCCCGAGGGGTCAATGCGCAGGGAGCCCGAGCCGGACTGGATTTACTCGGAGAAACCGTTCGGCGCAGCACGTGAGCAATTAACGGACTACTTCGCCGGCAATCTGCAATCGTTCGATTTGAAGTTGCGGCCGGTAGCTACCGAGTTCCAAAGAAAGGTGCTGGACGAACTGCAGAAAATTCCTTACGGGACCACGACTTCCTACGGCGACATTGCCAAAAAGATCGGTAATCCGAAGGCGATGCGTGCCGTCGGTGCGGCGAACGGACGCAACCCGATTCCGATCATCATTCCCTGTCACCGCGTCATCGGCAGTAGTGGAGACCTGGTCGGCTTCGGTGGCGGACTGCCGACCAAGGAAGCACTGTTGCGTCACGAAATGGAGCACAGTCAGTTTCCACACGTCGTCCAGGGATAGCCATCAAAACGATCAGGCAGTGAGGATAAACGCGGAATTTGCCGAAAAGGCCGTCGTCGTTCCGACAGACACGGACTGGGTCCGCTCGCCTGAATCGGGCGTGGACCGGCTGATGCTCGATCGAATCGGCGATGAGGTCGCGCGTGCGACCAGCCTGGTGCGCTATGCCGCGGATAGCTCATTTGCCCGTCACGAGCATGGCGCCGGCGAGGAGTTTCTGGTTCTTGATGGCGTATTTTCAGATGAGCACGGTGACTACGGCGTCGGCACCTACGTTCGAAATCCGCCGGGCTCGGGACATTCCCCATACAGCAAACACGGCTGCCGCCTACTCGTGAAGCTCCGCCAATTCGATCCCGAGGATCTCAAACAGCTCGTGGTCGACACCGCTGATGATGCAATTTGGCCGGAGCGTTGCGGCCAAGGTGTTCTTGAACTGCATGAATATGGCAACGAGCGCGTCATGATGATCAGACTCGCTGCGGGCGATCGCTTGCCAATAGACTCCGACCCGGGAGGCATCGAGATTTTGTTGGTCAATGGTCGGATCGACGACGAGGGTTCTGAGCTGGCAGCGGAATCCTGGATCAGGATTCCAGCCGGCCAAACAAATCGGCTGACGGCTACCTCAGATTGTTTGCTTTGGGTTAAAACCGGCCACTTGCCGTCATAAGGTCCTGTCCTGAAGCGCTTGCATCGCCTCCGAGGGAGCGACATCGGCCAGCAGGCGATCGTCATTCTGCAATCGCCCGATCGTGGTAGTGATCGGCAGAATGCCAGCCCAGATTGGAATATCGTAATCGTCGTCTTCGTCTTCGGGCATGCCGGACGAAACCTTTGCCGACGCGGTGTCGATTGCCATTGAAATCACGCCCGCCATCTTTATTTCGCGCTCGTGCGAATCCCTCGCTTCCGCCCAGCGACCGGGCATCGTGTGCTGACTGATAATCTGCATGCCGTGCAGTTTTTCCTCCCTTCCCTCCACCAGCTGCGGCCTGCCGAACACGGTTACCGAACGATAATTCATCGACGAATTGAATGTCGAACGCGCCACGACGAGACCGTCGAGTAGCGTGACATTCAGGCAAGCCTGCACCGTTCCCTCGAGCATGCGAATAACGCGCGCTTTTCGAGCGCCGTGCAGGAAAATTGTCTCGCCTTCTCGCCCGTAGATCATGGGAACGACGACCGGCGATCCATCCTGAACGAATGCGACTTGGGCGACCAGGCCCTCGTCGAGTATGCGATGTACGGCAGGCTTGTCGTAAATGCCCAGTTGCCGCAATTGACGGACCTTGTTCTGTTTGGTTTGCGTGTATGAATTCGTCACGACTAGTGTCATTCCCTATAGAAATCTCGGCGCAAGGGTCAGCGCAGCGAGAGAAACCAAGATGATAGAAATCAGGTTGAGCGCGAGTCCCGCTCTGACCATCTTCGGGATAGTAAGCATGCCCGAACCGAAGACGATTGCGTTGGGCGGCGTCGCAACCGGCAACATGAAAGCGCAGCTGGCGGCGAGCGTAACGGGCACGAGGAGCACGATCGGATCGTATCCGGCTTCGATCGCGATCGCGGCAACAACAGGCATGAACGTTGCAGTTGTGCCGATGTTACTCGTGAGTTCGGTCAGAAAGATGATCAGCGTTGCAACGATGATCACTAGCAGGGCAATCGGTAACAGGCCAACATCGTGCAAGCTTCCGCCAAGCCATGTCGCGAGTCCGGTTCGGGACACAGCTGCGGCGAGCGTGAGGCCACCACCGAAAAGCAAGAGAATGGCCCACGGCAGATTTTCGATGTGCCTCCAACGAATCAGCATTGGATCATCCTTGTCGCCACTTGGAATTAGAAAAAGAGCTATGCCCGCTGCCATGGCGATACCGGAGTCGTCGAGAGCTGAGAGGCCCGGCAGTTTCACCAGCACGGGCCGAAAAATCCAGGTCAGCGCAAGTGCGACGAAGATCATGCCGACGCGTTTTTCCGGCACGCTTGTTGGTCCCAGGTCATTTTTCATATTCCGAAGATGCGCGCGTCCCTCGGTCGATGTCGCGAAGTCCACCTTGAAAACGATGCGCGTCAGTGCGATCCACGCGAGCGGCAGCATGACGACGCTCAACGGAACGCCCACCATCATCCAACTTGCAAAATCCACTTCTGTGCCGTAATTCTCCAATACAAATGCAGCCATCATCGCGTTCGGAGCGGTGCCGACCAGTGTCGAAATACCACCGATGGTGGCGGCGTATGCAACGCCCAGCAGCATCGCACATTGAAAATCATCTCTTGCGCGATCGCTCAGATTCTTAACGGTTCCGTGAATAACAGTTACGATCGAGACCGCGATCGGCAATAGCATCATCGTGGTTGAGGTATTCATCACCCACATGCTGAGCAAAGCACTGGCGAGCATGAACCCGCCGACCAGCGAGGCGCCGTTACCAGCTGCGTACTGCAATACGCTTAACGCGATGCGCCGATGCAGGTTCCATCGCTGCATGGCGAGCGCAACCATAAATCCACCAAGGAAAAGAAAGATCACTTTGTTGGCAAACGGTGCGGCTGTGTCGTGGATATTTGCAATGCCGAGAAGCGGGAAAAAAACCAGCGGCAACAGTGCGGTCACGGCAATGGGCACGGCCTCGGTTGCCCACCATACTGCCATCAGCATTCCCATTGCGGCGGTATGCCAGGCGGCGACCGTCAACGCCTCGGGAGGGCCGACAGTCAGCATCAAGATCGCTATGGCCGGGCCAAGCCACAGCCCGATACTCTGATGTATCGCCCGGCCGGTTCCGCTTGCCGCGTTGCTCATTTGTTTATTGCCTTTTGGTGCATGCGCCTACTTTATTCGAAGTTACGCATTGTTCCCACATCTAGTGCTCAACTCGCCTTCAGGTACAAGATGTAGTAGCATTCTGGCCGTACCACATCGGTACGCACGGAGATGAGGTGTAGCAACAGGCAGTATCCGCGAAAAGCCATGCGGGAAGCATGAATCGGCTATTGAGCCTTGCGATACCTCTCATTGTGGAGCTCATCTATTGACTGGCGCCTCGCCAGCTCTTACCGGCCGATGTGGCGAATCGCGGATATCGAGAAAGAGCGGGCGGGATTGTTATGACATTGACGTCTGCATGATTCGAAAGCCGGTTCTATCCAGGCCTGATACACCTTCTGCTTACTATGCCGCCCAGATTCTGGGCGGCTTTTTTCGTTTGATGACTTACACAGATGATTCGCAACCACCTACATCTCGCTCTGCATTTTGTAATTCCTGCGATCATCGCCGCGACATTTTTCCGCGAGAGGTTTCTTGCCGCATGGATAACGATGACTGCAAGCATGCTCGTGGATTTCGATCACCTGTTGGCGGACCCGATTTATGACCCGGGACGATGCAGCATCGGATTTCATCCATTGCATCAGTATCCGGCGATCACCGCGTATGGAATACTACTCATATGGCCAAAGCTACGTCTCGTTGCAATCGGTTTATTGACTCACATGGTTTTGGATGGTGTGGACTGCGTCTGGATGCAATATGAAAATTAAAAAGTACTTGTTGGTGTTGTCATTAACGGCTTGCGCGTCAAGCGCGCCGACCGTTCCATACCCGGCGTTCGTGCAGGCAGATGAGCTACCGGATGTCTACCTTGCAGGTATGCCGGGTGCCCGGGCCAAGCAGTTTGCCGGGGATCCGCAAAGTCGCCGCACGAGCAATCGCCTCCTGTTGCCAACAGACTGGAAGGGAACCACCGGCGCCTCGCCGGGAAAATCAGTCGAACTGTTTGTTGTCACCGGCGAAATTACGCTCGGCACGATGGCCATGAAGGCCGGCAGCTACGCCTACATTCCGCCCGGATTCATCGGCTCGAACATAGAGACAAGCTCTGGAGCAGTCATTCTCTATTTTCTCGATGATGCGAACACCGATGCCGTCATACAGACGCCTCTCCTGCTGGATAGCAATTTACTCGATTGGCAGGCTGCGTCAGATGAGCTGGAGGACTTCGGTTTCTCGGTGAAAGAGTTGCGCATGGATCCGGGCAGCGGCGTCAGAATTTCCCTTTTGCGAATCGATCCCGGCGCAATACAGCTCTGGCGTCAGTCATCGAAGAGCGAGGAAGGGTACTTGTTGTCCGGGAATTACCGCCACAGCGAATGCGTGAACGGCGAAGCGCTTACGTACGATTACCTGCCCGGGGGATACTTTGCGCGTCCCGGGGGCGCTGTGCATGGTGGCCCGGAGTCGATGGCGATAACGTCTTCGATCTGGTACCTGCGCAGAATGGGTGAAAGCGCCGTGCAGTCGATGCCGGACTGCGTGGAGCTTCCCAGCGCTGTGGAAGACTGAGACAACAGCTAACGAATCAATTTGGTGATGCCGCGGCCACGCTTCATTATTTTTCGCAGGGTGGCACTCGGTATTTCCTGAATCTGTTCATACCAGTCGCTGGTGGTCTGAAAGAACTTCAACATGTTCTTGATACGATCTTTGGTAACCTCGTCCGTCTGTTTTTCCTTTTCGACCTCCGCTGCGCATTTTCGAAGCATTGATAATGTCGGATTGAGTTCGCGCTGCTTGCGCTGCTCGATGATGGCGCGGAACAGTTCCCAGACGTCGTAAATCGACTCGAAGTAATCTCGCCTGTCTCCCAGCACATGAGTCATCTTGACGAGGCCATAGCTTTGCAGTTCCCGGATGCTGGTGCTGACATTGGATCGCGCGACCGAAAGCAGGTCCACGATTTCATCGGCACGCAGCGGTTTCGGGGACAGATAAAGGAGTGCCTGTATCTGTGCAACGGTGCGATTGGTACCCCAGCGCGTGCCCATCTCGCCCCAATGCAATACATATTTTTGAACGGCCGGCGACAAATTCATTGCTTTCACTCATTTCTGTTGAGACTGAAATTTAGGAACTCATCGAAGCCAGGTCAAGCGAACCCCTGTTCAGGGCTTGGTACATATCAAGCTGGCACGCCGCGGCGCCGGCCAACCCTCGATTGTCCGCGTAGGATCGGTGGCGTCGAGAGCCTCGGCCAGCGATTCGAACGGCATCCACTCGGTGGTTCTTTGCTCTTCTGTCGTCGTATCAGTGACGTCGATCAGGCGGACGTTCTCGAATCCTGCGTTCGTAAGCCAACTCTCCAGCATCGTAAGGGTCGGCAGAAGCCAGACGTTTCGCATGCGCGCATACCGGCTTTCAGGCGTTCGCGCGACGGCTTCGTCGCCGGGCAGGATCAGCGTTTCGAGAACGAGCTCGCCGCCGGGCCGAAGCGCTGACTTAAGCTGCCCGAGATGTTCATCGGGAGACCTTTGATGATACAGAACGCCCATCGAAAACACCGTGTCGAACGCCTCGGCGTCCCCTGGCAATTCGTGCAGCCGTAACGGCAGTACATGAAGCGGTTCGGCGCGTACGAAGTGACTGATTGCCAAAAACTGCATGACATACAGCAATGTCGGGTCTATGCCGATGACGAGTCTTGCGCCCATGCCGCGCATTCGAAAAGCGTAGTAACCGTTACCGCAGCCAACGTCGAGAATCATTCGGTCATTCAGCGGTGAGATTGCGTCCTTGATGCGATCCCATTTCATGTCAGATCGCCATTCTGAATCAATGCTCACGCCACAGACGTCGAACGGGCCCTTACGCCACGGCTTGAGGAGAAGTAACGCTTCTCGTAGTGAGTTTCGGGAAATGCCGTCGACTTCAGGAATTGTAATGGCCGCGATATTCAACTCCGCTGGCGCTCGAGCGACGATCGGCAGATCCGACAAAACCGCTCGCCAGGACTCGAAGTCACCGTGGGCCGATTTCGAGAATTTCTCGTCCAGCATTGCTGGCAATTGGTCGCGCCAGGACGCAAGGCCATTACGTTCCAGGTCGTCGAACAGGACCTCTCGCTCAAGCATTGGCTATTTGAACGCGACCAGCGATACGAAATTGAAATGGCGCAGCCAGACACCGATATTGCTGAAGCCTGCATCCGACAGTCTCGCCCGATGCGTCGCGAGACTCTCGGGTACCAGGACATTCTCGATCGCCGCTCTTTTGCGGGTGATTTCCGAATCGCTATAGGCGTTGCGTTTTTTTTGTTCGTGATGCAAATCGATGAGCAGGTCCTCGATCGTGTCATCCTCGTCCTTGATTTTCTCCGACAGTACAAACACGCCGCCGTCATTCAGGCCCTTGCAGATCCCCGCGACCATCTCATCGCGATCGGCGGTTGGCAGGAAATGCAATGTGTAATTCATGACGATCATGGACGCGTTGCCAATGTCGACATCACGTACGTCTCCACTAATAACGTCGACGGGAACTGCAGCATCGTCATCGGCGATGATCTTGCGGCACCTCTGAATCATCGCGGCCGAATTGTCGATCGCCTGAATGCTGCAACCGGGCCCGGTGATGTTATGCCTCATCGCGAGGGTCGCGGCACCCAACGAGCAGCCGAGGTCAAAGCAACGGGTGTCCGGCCGGACATAGCGTCGTGCAAGAGAGCCGATGGTGGCGATCGACGCCGCATATCCCGGAATCGAGCGCTTCAGCATATCCGGAAAGACCGCGGCGACGGCTTCATTGAACTCGAAGGGCCCGTCGTCACTGCCCTCGGCCGCAAAAATCCTGTCCTCGCTCATTCACGATCTCTCATCGAACGGGCTGGCATTGTAATCGCCTGCGCCCGTCAGTCACAGGGCGCCCCGCGAAGGGAACAATCGCCCGGTTGCTTGCTGTCCTCGGTCGTTGTGGGACAATCGCGGCAGTTTTGAGGTTACGGCTGATTATCGAGATGCTCATCGAATTACACCAAGAGCTCCACCGCCAACTGGGCATTCCGGCCAATTACGGCGGCGAGCGCAATCTGCCGCTTTATGAGGAAGCAACGGATCTCATCGATATCGGGCCGAACCTGGTCGGCCGCATGCAGCGGCTGACGCCGCAAGCCGCCGCAAAATGGCAGCAGATGGTGGAAGCAGGTGCCAAAAGTGATGTTCGGCTGCTGATAGTGTCCGCTTATCGGAGCTTCGAATATCAAGCCGAGCTGATCCGCAAGAAGATCACGGCGGGCCAGTCTATCGAGGAAATTCTGACGGTTAGCGCGGCGCCGGGCTATAGCCAGCATCACACCGGCACGGCCGTCGATATTGCAACGCCGGGGAGTCGGCCGCTGACTGAGGAGTTTGAAGCATCGGATGCGTTTGAATGGCTCAGCCAGTACGCTGCAGAGTACGGCTTCTCGATGACCTATCCCCGCGATAATGCCTTCGGCTTCATATTCGAACCCTGGCACTGGGCCCTGTAATCCTCTACAGCTCGCTACCAAGAATCAGTGGTTTATGTGTTGACAGGCACGCAGGAGGATTAGACAATAGCCGGCTTGTGTCCGCGGAGGGGTACTCAAGCGGTCAACGAGGGCAGACTGTAAATCTGCTGGCTAAGCCTACGTAGGTTCGAATCCTACCCCCTCCACCAGATATGGGGTGGCAGGCGGCGGCTAGTTTAGCACTTTGCATAGACGTTTTCTGACCAATGAGTTTAATGATCCGCGTGACGCAATCTGGCTTGCTACAGAACAACTGTAAGCGGTGTTGCGGTTGCTCTTTTGGGAAGACACACATTGTAGATTCTAAATATTCTGACGGTTTCAAAAATCAAAACTGTCAGAATTTTTGTGCGTTATAAAAAAGTTTTTTGAAGAGGCGGGTGTAGTTCAACGGTAGAACCTCAGCCTTCCAAGCTGATGATGTGGGTTCGATTCCCATCACCCGCTCCATCAGCAGGTAATGCGAGAACGAGCAAAGCTCGCCCACATAGCTCAGGGGTAGAGCACTTCCTTGGTAAGGAAGAGGTCCCCGGTTCAAATCCGGGTGTGGGCTCCAGATAAAAGGCCTAACGGTTTATTTTTGACACGATCAACGTCACGAGAGAAAGGACATGGCTAAAGAAAAATTTATAAGAACAAAGCCACACGTAAACGTAGGCACGATAGGACACGTAGACCATGGCAAGACGACGC
>CAYLSX010000080.1:0-9821 GCA_964386685.1 uncultured Woeseiaceae bacterium
GAGGACGCACCGCCTCGCGAGAGTATCGAGACCCGCTGCCTGGTTTTTTTCTGATCGGCAACGCTTGACAGCACTTAGGCTTCAACAGGGATTCCCGCTAAACTGCGGCCTTTCGGGGCTGACACTAGCGAGTCAATGTCATTCTTCGCTGAGCTGAATCGAAGGAACGTAACGCGGGTGGGCGCCGCGCGAAATCCCCTATCAGTGCAAGCTGTGATTTTTTGCTTTCTTGTCGCACCGTCGCGTTATCGCGACAGTTGAATATATAGAATATCGGCGTACTATCCTCCGCATTCGCGTTACTCCGCTTGGGCGTGGAACGGACTCGGATACACCGCGCAGGCGGGCTGTCGCGTCATTCAATGATACTGAATGGGAGGGCACCCGGCCGGTACTATGGACATCAGCTCGCAACGAGACAGTCCTCACAAGATTGTCATCCTCAATCCCAAGGGTGGCAGCGGTAAGACGACGCTTGCCACTAATCTCGCCAGCTATTTCGCAAATCACGGCCCGCCACCGACCCTGGTCGATTGCGATCCCCGTGGTTACAGCATGCGTTGGCTCGCCAAGCGGGCCAGCGGGCGGTCGAAGATTTACGGTATCGAGGCCGAAAATTTCTGCACGAAGGCCGATCAGCGAGTTTCTTTGCGTGCCTGGCCTGGATCGCATCACCTGATCGTCGATTTGCCGGCCGCTCTGGCCCCCGACCAATTGTATGATCAGACATACGACGCAAACAGCATTTTGATTCCCGTCGTTCCGTCGGAGATCGACATCTATGCCGCTGCGAGTTTCATTGCCGATCTGCTTCTCTTTGCTCAGCTCGATAGACGCAACCGCAATCTCGCGATCATTGCCAACCGGACGCGACAAAACACGAGAAGCTATCGCATGCTGATGCGCTTTCTGACCAGTCTGGAGATACCGATCATTGCGCAACTGCGTGACAGTCAAAACTACGTCTTCGCTGCCGCGAATGGCATCGGCATCTGTGAAATGCCTTTGTACCAGACCAGGAAAGACCTGGAAGCTTTGGAATTGATCGTCGGCTGGCTGGACAAATGGCGCATGAGACGACTGGACGCGGTCGCATCAGCCGCTTTCAAGCATGATCCAGGTGCAGAGGTCCTGACGCCGGCCGTAAGCAAGCATCACTAGATTCCAGGATATTAGCGCAGCCTGGTGGCAATCCCAGCCAGTGTGTCGGCCAGCCCGGCATGCCTTCTTTTTGTAATAGCGTCGTCGCTGTCCTCGCCAAGGTTCGCCGCCAACGCTTCCAGTGTGGCTGCCAAATCTTCATCGAGCTCGCCGTCCTGAAGCTGCGATTCCGAACGGGCCAGCGCCTCGCTAAGGTAGTTCACGAACGAGTCTGACAGTGCGTTGTCGCGTTGAAGCTGGTCGATGTACACCCGGGCCACGACCGGTTCGGCCGGCCAGGTAACAGGGAACTGTTGCTGCGGGTTGAACACGCCGCCCTGATCGGCCAGTTCTGCAGCAGCGATCTCGTGTTCGGAGAGGTATTCGCTGGGGACAAGCGCAAAAACGTCCAGCCCGCGAAAGATTTCAGTGGCGTAGATTCGGCTGTTGTACCAGTAAGACGACCAGTACCCGCCCTGGACCAAACGTTCCTCGTGAATAGGACCGCGGTCGAAGTAGGCGATCTCGATTGGGTTTGCCGAGTCGGTGAAATCGATCACCGAGATGCCGCCCTGGTACCAGGCCTGGACGAAGATGTCGCGGCCCGGCACAGGAATAATGGAGCCGTTGTGAGCCACGCAGTTTTCCTGATCGACCTGCGGTGCTGACATCTTGTAGTGGCTGCGAAACTCGAGTTTGCCGTCGACGATGTCGTAGAAGGCATCCGCGCCCCAGGTCAGCGAGTCGTAGGCGCGGCAACGCGGACGACCGCCGCCACCCCACTCGTCCGTAAACAAAACTTTGCTGCCGTCATTATTGAATGTCGCCGAGTGCCAGTAAGCAAAGCCCTCGTCGACAACTGCATCCATGCGTTGCGGGTTCAACGGGTCGGAGATGTCAAAAATAATACCGTTGCCCGAGCACGCGCCGGCGGCAATCCCAAGTGCCGGAAAGACGGTGATGTCGTGGCACTGGTTGGTCTGGCTGGTCTCCTGCGTGTCATCGCCATGATCTCCACCTCTCCACAAACCGGCCAGCGTGCCGTCCTCGGGATCGGCGAACACGGCAGGGCTGTGAATGATGCGCGATTTGGATGGATCGTCGACCGGAATCTCGATGACGTCGATGCGAAAGAGCGCAGTTCGGTAGTCGCCCGGCGACTCGTCGAAGCATCCTTCCAGCTCGTCCTCCTCGCGGATTGAAGAGGTGCCGGAGTTGTAAACAATGATCTTGCCGTCTTCGGTGGGACCAGCGACGACCGAATGCGTGTGTGAGCCACGGCAGGTTTGCACCGCACCGACCTGCACCGGCCGCGTCAGGTCGCTGATATCGAAGATGCGGATGCCGCGAAATCGGTCCTCGCTGACATCCTCGTCGATGCCTTCAAGCCCGCAGTCGAGCCGCCCCCGGGTTTCCTGCGCAGACATGATAAGGAGATCGCCGACGACGGAGACATCACCCTGCCCACCCGGGCAGACCACCGAGCTTAGCTGCTTCGGCAAACCGTCATCCTGCAGTCGGTAGATGTTGAAGCCGTGGTAGCTGCCGGCCACCAGAACGTCGCCGGAGAAGGCCATGTCGGTGTTGGCAAAGCTCAACATCGGGCCGCGCTTGTCTTCTTCAGCAACTTTCTCCTCGTCTTCATCCTCCTCGAGATCGTCACCCTCCTCGGCCGCCTCGTCGGCCTCCGGCGGTAGCTCAAACGGATCGCTTGGGTCAAAGAACCCTGGCGGCCGGGGCAACGTGGCCACGAGTTCCAGGTTCAGAATCGCCTGACCCGCATCATCGAATCCGGCCGACAATCCGGCACGCGGGTCGGAAGACAATCCGACCAGGAGCGCATTCATCCGCTCGATCTCTGCGGCCTGGTCATTGGTGACGTCTGTCGTGAACTCGAACAGTACCGGGTCGTATGCCGATCCCGGCTGTTCTAGCAGCTCCTCGACCATCGTTACCGCGCCCTCGTGGTGGGTGATCATTAACTCCAGAAACAACCGGTCGAAGTCCGTGCTTTTCGATTTGTTGAGTTCGGCCATTTGTTCCGGCGTGGCCATGCCGGCCATCTTGTGGTCAGTGTGCATCGCATCGTGCGCGGTGGGGTCCGGCACACGTTCGCCGCGATCACGCAACCACTGCTGCATGAAGTCGATCTCGTCTCGCTGCGAGCTGTTGATACGCCCGGACACGTCGACCAGCTCGGGCCGGTTCGTGCGATCGGCCACGAGTTCGGCCATCTCGATAGCCTGGTGATGGTGCGGGATCATGTCCTGCATGAAGATCACGTCGTCCGGCGAGTGGCTTGTAACGGCGATCTCGATCGCCTCTTCGGCGCTGAGTTCGCGCGGCGATTCGCCTGGCGCCCCCGGCTGAATGATAGGTGCCTGCGCCATGCCGACGGTCGCCTGGCTGAGCAGAAGCACACCCAGGCAGACGCGCATAAGCAAGCAATTCAGGTAGTCAGGGCTTGATCTCATTGTATCGGCTCCTGTGCCTTATTCTTATTCGGCGGCCGCCGGACAGTTCAGGTGCTTTAATCTAACAGAATGGCTCGCTCCATGGACCTGGCCTACCGTAGATATTCAGTCCGCTACTCAATACTGGGGAGCCCGTCGCATAAGCACGGGTGGGACTGGTGCGATCATTTCTTCATGATCCAACGCCGCTCCTCAGTCGCTCTAATTGTGGCCAATCTCATACCCGTGATTGGTGTGCTGCTGTATGACTGGGACGTACTGTCGATCCTGCTTCTGTATTGGACTGAGAGCGTGATTATCGGCGTACTGAATGTTGCCCGGATGCTTGCGAGTGACAGTGGCGATGTATTGCAGGGCGTGTTGGCACTGGCCGACAGGCCCATACCGGATGAAGTTCGAAACAGTATGCCCAAGATCGGTGGGTCGATATTGAAGTGCATTTTGGTGCCATTTTTTGTGGTGCATTACGGCATGTTTTGTTACGGACATCTGATGGCGGTTGTCAGCATTTTTGGCAATGGGGGTATTAGTCTTCGCGCGAGTACTGCACTCTTTGAGTACTGGCAGCCTACATTCTGGATCGCGGTTGTTGCTGTGTTCGGTAGCCATTTGTACTCGTTCATGGCGAACTTCATCGGTGAAGGTGAGTACAAGCGTGCGAATCTGATGTTGTTGATGCACCGGCCCTACGGACGAATTGTCGCGATGCATATTGCGATCGTGTTAGGGGCGGGACTGGTAATTTGGTTGGGCAGCGCGTTGCCGATGTTGCTGATCCTGATTCTTATCAAGACATTCCTGGATATGCGCCTGCACGAAAAAGAACGAGGCAAGTTATCTGCGGCTCAATTACTCGAAGCCTGAAACTTCTAATATCTGATCTTTTTATTTACCTTTTGCCTGCCTGATCATCTCTGTCAGTTTCCTGGCGAGCTTGGCGTTTGGCAGTCGCGCCGGGACGAGCTGTTACGGATTTGCCGCAGTACCGACTTCCGATGTCGCATCTTCAATGATATTGACTTCCATGCCGCTGCTGAGTCGCTCGCCGCCACGGATGACGACTTTATCGCCAGCGTTCATGTTGCCGATGACTTCAATGTATTTACCGGCGCCTAGTCCAGTGATGACATTGATTTGTTCGACGGTATTGTCACTATTCACTCTGAAAACGGATGCACCTTGTCTTCTTAGTATCAGTGCATCCCGGGCAACGGACAGCACGGCTTGCTCGTGGGCAGTGGGCATCGACAGGCGAACACTCTCGCCAACTGTCCAGACTTCGGCATCGGCATTCATGCGAACCTCGAACATATGAGACTGCGGATTGCCGAAAGGCACGATGGTTCGCACAGTTGCATTGCCCCGCCGAAAATCGTTATGTATCTCGAGTTCATCATTCACGTTGATGTAATTGACCGTGTTTAGTGGTGCTCTCGCAGTAATCTCGAGTGAGTTCGGATCGACCAGGCGGATGACTTCGTCCGCAACCTTTAAGCGTTCACCGATACTGCGTAATCGTTCCGTGACGATGCCGTCAAAAGGCGCCCTGATCTCGGTGACGTACATGGCAACCTGGGCCATACCCAGTTGCGCTCTCGCGATTGCCTCGTCGCTTTCAGCGACTGCCAGGTCCGAGGTCGTTTGATCGAGCTGGCTTTTTGCTGACAGGTTTTTCTTGGCAAGCTGCTCGAGTCGGTCCTTTTCCGACTTCAGGAATATGATGCGCGCCTGCTCCCGATCCACACGACTTTGCGCCTCCATCTCGCGCAACCTGAAGGTGATGTTTTCAAGGCGCGCGAGGGTATCGCCCTCTTTCACCTCGGTGCCGACTTCGGCGATCCATTTCAGCTTTGCCTCGAGTTCCGATGCCAGGCGCGAATCGAAGCGACTGACGACAGTACCGGGAACCTCGATGGTCGGTGCAAGCAGTCGGAGTTGCACGCTGTCGACGACCACGGCCGCAGGTGGCATTTCCTGCGCGAGCGCGGACGCCGAAACAACAACGCTTGCTGCTGCCACCAGGACTCTTTTGACGATCATCTTCATTCTTGATTGCGTTCGATTCAATTCAATTCCATTCAGCTTGTTGCCGGCACATCGCCGGGTGTCAACGTGGTTACCTGCACACTTTCGCCGAGGCGCAGCAGGCTTGGCAACAGGATCAACGTAAATACCGTGCTGACCGACATGCCGCCGACGATGACCGCTGCGAGACCCTGGTAAACCTCCGATCCGGGGCCGGGAATCATAAGCAACGGCAACATCCCGAACAAGCTCGTCAGCGTGCTCATCAATATCGGCCGTAGTCTCCGCCGTATCGCCTGTTCGACGGCGGAGCGTCGGTCGAGGCCTTGGCGTTCAGCCGTTCGTGTCTGGTGAACGAGCAGGATTGCGTTATTGACGACCAGGCCGAGCAGGGTAATGAAGCCGATCATCGTCAGCAAGTCCATGGGCAGGTTCAATATGCGCAACATGGCAATGCCACCGATCGTGGCCAGCGGCAATGCACTGATTACCAGCAGGCTGTCGACAAACGAACGAAACAGTGCGCTCATTAATAAGTAAAGAACCACGATTGCCAGCGCGAAACTGCGAGACATGCTGGCGAGCGCTGTTTTCAGGTCATCGGCACTACCGTAGTAACGTATATCACCGTCTTCCGGCAGCATTCCCAGAAGTACCGGCTCTACGTGTTGCTGCAAAATCTCAATAGTATCCGCGAGAGTCTTGTCATCTGGCGGCGTAATTACCAGTGTTACGGCCCTGCGGCGATCCACACGACGCACACTGGTCGGGCCCGCCGTGCGCTCCATGCGCACCAGCTGATCGACCGACTGAATGCCGCCTGCGGGCGTTGCAACTGGCGTGGATGCCAGTTGTTCCGGGCTGGTCCATTCCGGTGCTCGCAGGACGATGTCCAGTCTGCGATCGCCGTCGAAGTAATCGCCAACGAAAACGCCGTCGCCCAGCGCCCGCATAACGACTGACATCTGCTGGCGTGTCCAGCCGGCCTCCGCGATGCGTCGTTCGTTGGGGATGAATCGCAGTTCCGGTTCCGCGAAGTCGAGACCGGGAATGGGTCGTGCCTGTGCGCCGGGAAGATGCTGGGCAACAAGTGCCATGCCCCGCCGCGCTGTCGAAAGCATGGCGTCCATGTCGCGGCTTTGAATGTTGAGTTCGATGTTTTTGCCACCAGCGAGTCGATCAAAAATGCCCCACTCATCGGCAAACGCCATCGTGTCGGGAAAACCACTGAGGATCTCCGTATTGAGTTTGTCTACGAAGGCATCGGCATCGTCCGTATCCACCATCCTCGCACCGGTAAAGCCAAACGAACCAAAGATGCCGAGAAAGTAATTGTTGATGCGTAAGTCGGCATCTTCATCGAGATAGGGTTCCAGCCTGTCGGCGACAATGTCTACGAACTCGCTTTTCGCGGTCGCGACGCTTTGACCCGGTGGTGGCATGATGAATGCAAACACCCAGCCTTGTTTGCCCGTCGGCAGGTAATCTGCTGTCGGTATTAGCATCCAAGTAAGAAACGTCGCGCCGATGAACAGGCCGGAGATCCAGGCGCGGCGGGCGCGGGCGTCGTCGGTTAGTCGCATGACCTTCGCAGTAACCTTATCCCACCAGTCTTTGTGGGGATCGTCCAGCCTCACGTCCTTCAGCCATTTTGCTGCCGCGGTCGGAATGATGGTCACAGCGATAACGAGTGAGGCTGTCACAGCGATCGATATCACCAGGGCGAGGTCCGCAAACAACTGCCCCGATATGTCTTTGAGGAACACGATGGGCAGGAAGATGACCACCGTCGTCGCAGTCGATGCGACCAATGCGCCCCCGACCTGCTGACTGCCGATGATGGCAGCCTCGTCCGCGGATTTTCCTTTTTCACGCAGTCGAACGATGTTTTCGAGAACGACGATCGCGGCATCGAGCACCATGCCGGTCGCGAAAGCGAGACCAGCCAGAGAGATCATGTTGATCGTACGGCCGGTCATTTGCATGACCATGAAGCTCGTAAATAGCGACACCGGAATAGCCAGCGCCACCATAAAGGTCGCCCGGAACCTGCGCATAAACCACCAGAGCACACCGATCGCGAGACCAATGCCCAATAGCAAATTGGTTCGAAGCATGGCGATGGAGTCTTCGATATAGGTCGACTCGTCGTAGACCTGTACGACGTTGAGACCCTCGCGCGCGAGCGCGCCCTCCTCTAATTCAACGATGGCGGCTTTCAATCCATCCATCACCTCGAGAACATTGACGCCCTTCTCGACCTGTGCGTTGAAGGCAATCGATTCTTTGCCACTCTGCATCATGATGCCGGCGCGGTCGCGCATCGTTACTTCCACGGTCGCGATGTCTCTCAATCGGACCGGATTGCCACCACGCCATTCGAGCACCATGTCACCGAACTCGGACACGTCGTACTTGCCGGCGTAGCGCAAGGTGTATTGCCGCCGACCAATGTCGCTGAAACCACCCGATGTGTCGTTGTTGTTACCGGCGAGCGCGGCAAGCGTCGGGATGTCGATGCCGAGTGCCGCTGCCTCGTACGGATCGAACGTGATGCGCACCTCATTGCCGCGGCCGCCATATGCATTTGAATTGGATACGCCCGGGACGCGCTCGATGCGTGCCTGCACGACCTCTCTGACGAAGTCGTCATAGCTCGCCATCGGTCGCGTGTTGCCGGGCTTCCTTGTCAGAGAGAACCAGGCAATCTGCTGTCCAAAGCTGTCCTGGCCGGCGAAGATGCGGGGCTCGGTAACGTCGGCGGGATAACGCGGTACCTGATTGAGGCGATTGATCACCTCGATGAGCGCGCGTTGCAGATCTGTGCCGACAGCGAACATCAGGCTGACGCTGGCGCTGCCTCGGGATGCCGTCGACTCCAACTTCTCCAGCCCCGGGATGCCCCGCAGCATGTCCTCCTGCGGCTCGACAATCTCGGACTCGACTTCCTCGGGCGCCGCCGATCGCCAGCCGGTCGTAATCTGGATATAGGGCCGCTGGACGTCCGGGATCATCTGAATGGGCAGGTTGGCCAGGCCAATTGCACCCATCAGCAACAGCAACAGAATCGCAGACACCACTGCGACCGGATTCGAAAGTGCTAGCCGGGTTAGGCCCACCTAATCTCCCCAAGAGCTTGAATGTGTTCGTATTCTATTGATAGGACATTGTGCCGGCGAAGGGGTTCGCCGCTTCTTTGCCCTATTATCTCCTGTCGCAGTCTGGATGTCCTTAGGCTTGCCCTTTTTGGAGCCCCGTTTGCGGTTCTGGCGTGCTATCTTTGCCTGTCAAAGACGGCTGTCGGTACAGTAAATGGGCCAATTATTCGAAGAACTCAAGCGCCGCAACGTCCTCAGAGTAGCGATTGCCTATATCGTCGCGGCCTGGCTGCTTCTCCAGGTAGCCGACGTCGTCCTCAACAACATTGTTTCACCCGACTGGGTGTTTCGCTCCATCCTGTTGCTGGTGGCAATCGGTTTTCCGTTTGCCGTGTTATTCGCCTGGGCCTACGAGATGACGCCCGATGGACTCAAGAAAGAAAAAGACATCGATCGCTCGGAGTCCATCACCCATGTCACCGGGCGAAAACTCGATTTCATGATCATCGGCGTGTTGGTGCTGGCGCTCGCCTACTTCGCCTATGACGAGTTTGTAATCGATCCGGCGCAGGAAGCAGCACTGGCGAACGCGAGTCATCAAACCGATGAAATAACCAGGACTGATGCACCCGACAAGTCAATTGCGGTATTGCCATTTGTCAATATGAGCGATGACGCCAGCAACGAATATTTCTCGGACGGCATCTCGGAAGAACTTCTGAATGTACTTGCGCAGTTGCCCGGTTTACGTGTGGCGGCACGCACGTCTTCGTTTCAGTTCAAGGGAATGAATCCGGACATTGCCTTGATTGCCGAGACTTTGAACGTCGCACACATCCTCGAGGGAAGTGTTCGCAAGTCCGGCACGACGCTCAGAATCACAGCGCAACTGATCAAGGCAGATGACGGATTTCATCTGTGGTCGAAAAGCTATGATCGTGAGGTTGACGATATTTTCGCCGTGCAGGAAGAAATTGCGACGGCCATCAGCGAGGCACTGATGGTGAAGCTTGCGCTGGATCCAATCGGGGGCGAGGTGGTGCAGCCGACTATTGTGAAGGCTGCCAATACCGATGCTTACGAC
>CAYLSX010000081.1:0-9543 GCA_964386685.1 uncultured Woeseiaceae bacterium
GACCTCGAGATCATCAGCGACGAGCGCGGCGTTCGTATTGCGAGGGAAGCAGGCGACTAAGGTCGATGGAATACATTGACGCGCGCAGACTGACCGGTCCGAGCTTGTTATGGAACAAGCCCGGCACGATCCTCGACGTTCGTTGCTCCGAGGATGAAGCCCGCGCGCTGATCCCGTTCTGGGAGAACAAGATCCGCCAGATGCTTGCAGCTATCGAATGGGAACAAGAAACCACTACCAGTTGGCCACTGTCAGAGGGTGTGAGCCTGGCATTTTCGGCACCGATCGACGCGCTTTACGCGGCATCCGAAATCAACGAATGGGCATGGGCTTGCTGCGATAGCGAATTCAACGGCGCACAAGCTCCCAACTTCGACGAGTCAGTTGAGCGTTTCAAAAACGAAATCGCGGAGGAAGCCAATCCGGCGTTGATGAAGCTCGAAGTGGCTGCCTCGGAACATGGCAAAACATTTCTGTGGGACGATGATGAGGTATCGGTAGGACTCGGTAGCGGGTCGATGACCTGGCCGGTGGCAGAATTGCCGGATCCCGGCGATATCGACTGGAAGGCTGTGCATGATATTCCGATCGGTTTGATCACGGGCACAAATGGCAAGACAACAACAGTACGGCTCGCCTCGCACATCGCCCGGGCCGCTGGAAAAAATGTCGGGCTAAGCTCAACGGACTGGATTGCAGTCAATGACCGTATCATCGATCGTGACGACTGGTCGGGGCCAGGTGGTGCCAGAATCGTCTTGCGACAAAAGGACGTTGATTTCGGCATTCTGGAAACCGCGAGAGGCGGGCTGTTACGCCGTGGCCTGGGCGTTACAAGAGCGGATGCCGCGCTGATTACCAATATCGCGGAAGACCATCTCGGTGATTTCGGCTCACAGAATCTCGCAGAGTTGCTGGACGTCAAATGGATCGTCAGTCGCGCGGTGGAGACATCCGGATCTCTCATCCTGAACGCGGACGATGCGCTACTTGTCGGCAAGTCCACGGAGTTCCCCGGAACGATTGTCTGGTTCAGCCTCAATGCAGATAATCCCGTTGTCGAAAAACACATCAGCGACGGCGGTCTGGCGTTCGTGCTCGACGATGACGCATTGTTGCGAGTAGACGAAAACGCGAAGGACATTATCTGTAAGAGTTCGGAGATTCCGATCGCGCTGGGCGGGGCTGCGAGCCACAACATCGCAAATTCTTTAGCCGCAGCCGCGTTATGCGATCGTCTCGGCATATCGATACAAGACATTCGCGACGGCCTGATGTCGATGTCGCAGGATGAGAACCCGGGCCGCTGTAACGTTTATTCCATCTCGGACTTTAAAGTGCTCGTGGATTTCGCACACAACCCACATGCCATGGAGGCGCTATTCGACATGGCGCGCGCATTACCGGCCGAGCGCAGGTTGCTCGCCTTCTCTCAGGCGGGAGATCGCACGGATGCTTCCATTCGCGAGCTTGCCGAAAGCGCATGGTCAATCGGCCTGGATGCTGTAGTCGTCTCGGAACTCGAAGCTTATGCTCGCGGCCGCGAACAGGGCGAAGTATTCGCTATCATTCGCGACGCCCTGATCAAAAGTGGCGCCAGGGAAGAGCAGATAGTGCATCACATGGAAGAGACTGAATCGCTCGATGCCGCCCTCGATTGGGCGCGACCGGGTGACCTGATCATTATGTTGGCATTAAGTGCCCGCGACGAAATTCAGGAAAAGCTCAAGTCACTGTCGAACTAGCAGAAATTAAGGAGTCGCAAGAGCATGAATCCCAACATTATCAACCTCTATAACGACTACATTCATGGTGACATGCCGCGGCGGTCTTTCCTGAAGCGCATGGCGGAGATCGCAGGTAGTGCTGCTGCGGCCGCCGCAATATTACCCTTGATCGAGACGAACTATGCCTGGGGTGAGCAGGTGAGCCCTGCTGACGAGCGACTTGAGTCGGGTTACGTCGACTACCCCGGCACCGTCGGCCCGGTCAAAGCATATTTCTCCAAACCTTCGAATTCAGCGGCTGCCCTCCCGGGCATTTTGGTCATTCACGAAAATC
This sequence comes from uncultured Woeseiaceae bacterium, assembly GCA_964386685.1. GTDB lineage: Bacteria > Pseudomonadota > Gammaproteobacteria > Steroidobacterales > Woeseiaceae > JACZWL01. Next base: position 2,062 of record CAYLSX010000081.1, read on the forward strand.
GTGGCTTGAATTCACATATCGAGGATGTCGCCCGTCGTGCCGCTATGGCCGGATACCTGGCGGTCGCGCCGGATGGTTTGAGTTTCGTCGGTGGTGCGCCGGAAGATCAGGAAGCGGCCAGAGACAAGTTTCGCTCATCAGATACGGCTACCATTACTGCCGATGTCATCAAAGGCATCGCTTATCTCAAATCCAGGAACGACTGTAGCGGCAAGGCCGGTGCGGTCGGGTTTTGCTACGGCGGAGGCGTGGCGCTGCAGTGTGCGGTCGCTGAGCCGGCGTCCGATGCGTCAGTGCTGTTCTATGGCCGCGCGCTAAGCGCCGAGCAGGTGGCGCAGGTGCGGGTGCCGCTCATGATGAACTACGCGGGCGACGATGCGCGCGTCAATGCATCGATTCCGGATTTTCGCGCGGCGCTGGACGAGCACGAGGTCGCCTACAGTCTGCATATGTATCCGGGTAGCGGACATGGCTTCCACAACGACACCAGCCAGGCGCGCTACAACGAAGCAGCGGCAAAACTGGCATGGCAACGAACGCTAAACTTCTTCAATCATTACCTAGAACGTTGACGACGTTAGAGTGACGTCCGCTTTCGACCAGATCAGCGCGAAATTATCCATTACGTCCGACGGATCTTTTCCCTGCACCTTGAGGCTCTGGATAAGCCCGAACATGGCCCAGCCGTTTCGCGGATAGTCTTCCAGGTCTCTGCGATAGACGGCTTCAGCGTCGCTCGCTTTGCCGGCGGCCAAAAGCGCCTTGCCCAGTGAATGCCGGGTGGGGTAATACCAGAATGGCGGTTCGGTGTACGGCAATTCATCTTGTGTGTCGACAGCGATCTTGAAGTGGTCGATTGCTGCGTCGGCGTTCCCTCCTGCCATCGCGATTTCCCCGAGTACCAGTTCGTCGGCGATTTTGAGGAGACTGGTGGCCGGGTAAGAAATGGTGTCGAGGAAATGCACATCGCTCGCATCACGTAACGTGACGAGTTTTTCTCTTTCCGCGCGTGCCGCGTCGAGATCATCCAGATTCGCATACGCGACGGCGCGAACGTAATGCCAGATGCCGTTCGAGAATTCCAGGTGTTCCGGTGGTTGCGGTTCGGCAAGCACTTCGTCCCAGCGCCCAAAATGCGTCAGGGCGAGGAGGGGAATCGTGTTGAAGAACTCGACTCCCGGAAACTGTTCGATCATTTCGATTTGTACATTGGCCGCGACTTTGCGCGCCGCTTCGATCGCGACCTCACTGCGACCCTCCATGCTGGATGCCGCCCAAAGGAAGTGAATGTTGTGTGGATAATAGGCCGCCGGATAAAAACCCTGAGCGTTACATTGCTCTATATAGGCTTCATCAACGGCTGCCGCCCTGACATTCGCCTCTGAGGCATCGTGATAACGGCCAACACGCCAATAGATGTGTGCGGGCATGTGGACCAAATGTCCGGCGCCCGGCACGAGATCGGCCAGAGTGTCAGCGTGGCGTTCGGCACGATCGGGGCTCGAGGATGCTTCCACCGCATGTATGTAAAGGTGTATCGCCAGCGGATGCGTCGGATTGCGTTTCAACACGGTTTCAAGTGCGGCAAGCACCTCTTCGGTCAGCGGCTTGGGATTGTCGGGATCGAGCCAATAGTCCCAGGGCATGGTATTCATCATCGCCTCTGCGAATAGTGCGGCCGAGTCGTCATCGTCGCGATACTTGCGATGCAGCTTGCGCATGGCATCGACATAGGCGAGATCAAGCGGTTCACGGTCAGTTGACGGGTCTCCGTTGTAGCGGACGGCCAATGCCTCGATGTAGTCGTTCTCCTGAAGGCTCACATGATCTTTCAATGCCATTGCCTTTTGTATGGCCGCATGCGCCGCAATGCGGTCTTCGTCCGACATGATGACCTTGCCATTGCTCGTGACATTGATGTTCGGGCCCAACGCCAGGGCCTCGCCCCAGTAACACATGGCACATTTCGGGTCGAGTCTCTGCGCTGCCCGGAACGAGCGCACGGATTCCGCATGATTAAAGGCGAAATCGATGATCAGGCCCTGGTTGAAGTATCGCTGTGCGCCAGGATTGGAGCGCGTGATGTAGTGATGATGAGCGCCCAGGCCATCGAAAAGGGGAGCGCCGGCGCGTGCAATGAGTTTGGCATCCGGATGCGGTGCTGCGGAGCCGGCGTCTTCGTCAGGGCCGTTCTTCGAGCAGGCGCTTGCTACGCTTGCGACGATTATCAACAGGAGAATTCGATGAGACTTCATGTTCTGTTCCTTGCTTGTCCCTAATTCAACCCCCGACGTTCGAGAAGCGGCTCGATCATCGGCGGTCGGCCACGAAAGTTTATATAAAGTTCCATCCCGGGTCGCGTGTTGCCCTTGCTCAGGACGTGTTCGCGAAGCCGCGCGGCGGTATCCGTATCCAGCAGATCGGTGTCCTTGAATGCCTGAAAAGCGTCGGCATCGAGAACCTCCGACCACAGATAACCGTAGTACCCGGCCGAGTAGCCGCTGGCGAAGATGTGAGCGAAATAAGTGCTGCGATAACGGGGAATGATTTGATCGATCAGGCCGATCTCGGCCATCGCCACATCTTCGAATGCGCGGGGTGCTACTGCCTCGCTCGAGTCCCTGGTGTGATAGGCCATATCGAGATAACTGGCCGCCATGTACTCGACCGTTGCGAAGCCCTGGTCGAATGTCCGCGAGGCAACGATTTTTTCGATTAAGTCTTCAGGAATCACTTCGCCGGTCTGATAGTGACGTGCAAACATGCGCAGGATCTCGGGCTCGCCGAGCCAGTTCTCCATGACCTGTGAGGGAAACTCTACGAAGTCACGAGGCGTAGCCGTGCCTGCCAGCGATCGGTAAGTCACATCCGAAAACATACCGTGCAATGCATGACCAAACTCGTGAAACACGGTGCTTGCCTCGCCCATGCTTAGTAACGAAGGCGACTCGGCGGTAGGCGCCGGAAAATTGAAATTGTTGGTTACGATCGGCGTTACTTCGCCACCGAGTTTCGATTGCCGGCGAAGGTCATTCTTCCAGGCGCCGCCGCGTTTGCTCGGTCTTGCAAAAAAGTCCATGTATAGAATCGCAAGATGGCTGCCATCGGCCTCCTTGACTTCGAAGACCTGCTGCTCCGGATGCCAGCCCGGTAACTCTTCGCGCCGCTCGAATTGCAGTCCATAGAGTCTGGTCGCGACTCCAAATGCGCCGTCCCTGACGGCATTGACCTCGAAATACGGCCGTAAAGTCTCGTCGTCGAGGTCATATTCGGCTTTACGCAGCTTCTCTGTGTAGTAACGCCAGTCCCAGCCCTGCAATTCGCCCTCAACTCCCTCGGCGTTCATCATTGCCTCGCGCGCTGTTTTCTCTCCTTGTGCGACGCGCAACGCGGGCGACCAGACCCTGTCGAGCAACTCATACACCAGCTCGGGTCGCTCGGCCATGCGTTCCGCGAGTACGAACTCCGCATGGTTTTTGAATCCCATCATCGCGGCGCGCTCGGCGCGTAACTGGACAATTCGGCTGAGAACTTCTTTGTTATCGGACTCGTTGTCGTTGTCCCCACGCGTGGCGTAGCCGTCATACATCTTCTTGCGCAACGCACGATTCGGTGAGTATTGAAGAAACGGATTGATGCTGGGCCTCTGTAATGTGAATGCCCAGCATTTGCAATCGTGGCCGCGGCGCGCGGCTTCCTCGGCAGCAAGTGCCACCAGGCTGGCAGGCAAGTCACCGAGATCGGCACGATCGGTGACGAGCAATTCGAAATCGTTGGTCTCTCTTAGCAGGTTGTCGCGAAATGCTGTCGTTTGGGTCGCCAGCTCGGCGTTGATCTCACGGAGTCGGACTTGCGAGGCGTCATCGAGGTTGATACCCGATCGCAGGAACGACTTGTAGGTTTCCTCCAGGAGCCGCCCTTGCTCGCCATCGAGGTTCAGTTCGCCGCGGCCGTCATAAACCTGCTGGATGCGCTCGAAGAGCTCCGCATTCAGACGAATATCGTCCCGATGGGCCGCGGCCTCCGGAGCGATAATTTTCGCAGTTAGTTTGGTCGTATCATCCGAATTTGCGGAATTCACAGCTCCAAACGCATTCCTGACTCTTACGAGTTTTCGGCCGCTAAGTTCGTACGCCTCGATGGTGTTGGCGAAAGTCGGCTCGTCCGGATTTGCGACGATTGCGTCGATCTCTTCCTTTTGTTCAGCCATGCCGGCACGGATCGCGGGCAGGTAGTGTTTGGATTCAATGCGGTCGAAAGGTGGCACGCCGAAAGGGGTGTCCCATGCTTCAAGGAGTGGATTGTCTGACACTTTATCCTGGCTCATCTGGACTTCATCGGCGCAACTGGCGGCCAAGACGGCGGCCACGAATATCGCCAAGCAATGCCATTTCATTTATCGGCCCCGTCTGTATTCTGGTTGCTATTCGAGGCCCACGATCAGGTTCCAGTGGTCCTCGCTTACCGGAAAGATCGACAATCGATTTCCGCGTTGGTTCAGCCTGAAGTCGCTTAAGCCAGGGTGGTCCTTCAGTTCCTTGAGCGTTATCGGCCGCTTCATTTTGCGTTCGAAATTAACGTCGACGAGCAACCACCGCGGATTATCCTCAGGGCTCTTGGCATCGTAGTGTTTATTCTTTGGATCGAACTGCGTGGGATCCGCATAGGCATCGCTGGCTATCTTCATGATGCCGACGACGCTCGGGACCTTGCAGCTCGAGTGGTAGAAGAAGGCCTGATCCCCGACCTTCATATCGTCGCGAATCATATTCCGGGCCTGATAATTGCGAATGCCGTCCCAGGGCTCTCTTAAGTCTCGTTCGAGATCGTCGATGCTGTAATCATCGGGCTCGGACTTCATTAACCAGTACGTCACGCCGGACCCTCCCCCGGGCGTAGAAAATCAGGGGAGGGGAGTCTAACACAGGCACTTGTTATCGAGTCCTAGTCCTCAAATTCGACTTCAGTGGCCAGAAATCTGCCGCCATTGAGGTTTCCGTCTGCTTCTACCAATCGTCCTTCGGCCATCGCAAAGAAATCCACGCGAGTGGTCGCATTGAACTGGGTATTGTTGTCGGTGTCGATGTTAACGCCCAGTATCCGGAAACTCGGGTCGGCGACGTCTGTCGCTACTCCACGTATGCTGGACTCGCTTTCAGCGTCGTCACGCTCAATCCGAGACGCCGAAACGCTGCCGGCGCTGGTTTCCGTGCCGCGAATTTCCAGCCAGTCGCCGGGGTTAATATCGTCGATCGAAAACGGTCGCAGTTGTACATTGGACTTGTCCTCGATTCTGGTGTCGGGACGGAGCTCAACCAGTATCCCCAGCATAGTCAATTGATCGGCTGCGACATCAACGCTGTCGACAATTGCGTCGATCCGCGTGTCGCCGTCGTCCTCGAATTCCACCTCCGATGCGAGTATGCGCCCCTCTGTGTCGAGTCTGCCGTCAACCTCGACTCTGACGTTCAAACCCAGATCGCTGGCTGTACCTCCTCGATATTCTGTCCGGTTGTCTGTTGTAACCGCAAATCCAGCGACATCGAAGTCGGTCGCCGAAACGAATCGCGTAATCAGCCCTTCGATTTCTATTTCGGTCTCGTCATCGAAGTCATCGTCGAAGTCATTACCCTTGAATTCGACGTTGCTCGCAATCAACTCCCCGTTTGCCCCAAACTGGTTACCTTCGACTTCGACAAGATCATCGTCAACTGGTTGACCGCCAGAAAAGTCCTCAAGCGTTGCTACGCTGTAGTTCACCAGGAGATCATTGATCATGAAAGTCGCTGCACCACTGTCGTGGCTTGATACGAATCCCGTCACTTCGAATTCACCGCCGGGAGCCTTCAGCTCGATTCGGCTTGCAACAATGTTGCCGTCGGCATCGACAAATCCGCTTACCTCGATTACATCTCCGACAGCCAAGCCCTCCAGGGAATCAGGGGAAATGTTGTCATCGAATGACGTGCTTGAATCGACGATGACCGTTTGTCCCAACACGACCAATCGACTATTGGCAAGATCGATGGATTCGATCGGTCCTTCGACGTTTTCGTCGAACTCGATTTGCTCGGCCGTTCTGCTCGAACCATCTATCGGGCCACTGATGGCAACAATCTGTCCTACGGCGAGATCTGCCTCTGTCGCGGCCGCGCCATCAATGAAGATCTGCGTCTGCGCCGTGTCATAGCGGATGCCGTTAACGATTACGCTGCCAAATCCGGAGATCGGACCGACCGCAAAAAAACGGACTGGTGCACCGCCTGCGTCTATGCCGCCGATCGGGGCACCGTTGCCGGTGCCGTCATAGCTGCCTCCACAGGCTGCGACGACTAAAGCAGCAAACGCTCCAATGGCCGTCTTGATGAATTTGTTGCAAGTTGCATGTCGGTTGTTCATTCTTTTGCTCCTTCGGCAACCGGACCCTGGATCCAGTAAGCACCCATGCCCAATCTGATTGTCTTGTGATTCTGTAATTCGGTTTCCGGAACTTCATTTTCACTGAGCCAAGTGTCTACCGTTTCGAGAAATACCTGACCTTCACGTTCGACGAACTCACGAAATTCGCTTACGGATTCCTGATCGATGCGAAGATTCGTAGCGCGTCGCTCAAAACGGGTATCGGCATCCGGCGATCGACGCAGGTTGAAATCAACGGTGTCTCCGATGTCTTCGAGGACACTGCCGGAACGCAACAAAGTTTCTGCCGTCGCAGGAGTCTTACGCCCTGGCATGTAATACCGTGTTTGCGCAACGAGGAGACTATCTGCAGGGCTTTCGACTGCACCGGCATTCTTCAGCTCTTTGAGCAGAGTCGTCGCGGGAATGTCACCCGCATATCGCTTCGCCAATTCAGTGAATGATGGAATTGGTCCCGATTCGGGCAGCGGCAAAGGGTTTCCATTTGCGTCGATAAAATCGTCGTCCAGATACCAACCGGCAAGCAAGCGCGTCGCGCTGTTCATTCGCCCGAGAACCTCCTGTTCTTCATCGTCGAGACTCAGGCGAACCTTTCGAACGTCTCGGCGGGTCATACCCGTCAACATCGCGACCCGGGACACGTTAGTCGGCCGGCCGTCCATGCCGAATTCGTTTGTCGCCACTGATACGTATGTTTTCTTACAGAGAAGGTTCAATTGCCGATAACTGACGCCATTGCGCAACATAATTCTTGCGACCGGTTTCAACAGCCGGGCAAAGAATGCGTTAATTGCAGAGGTCGGAATCGGTGCCATTTCTATGGTCTTCGGCCGGGCTTAGTAATATATGAGACATTTTGTCTCATATATTACTAAAGTGCAAGCACGAATGGGATGTGGCTAGATGCGATCGATAAGAGCCGGCTAAGCGTTCAGCAGATGACGGATGCGATCAACTGACTGGCTTCCACTTACTGGTCCGTGGCGATTCGGTTCTGTTACGATACCGCGCGATAAACAACGACAAGGAAACGCAATTGCCCAATCTCCTGGCTAATATTTT
>CAYLSX010000082.1:0-9402 GCA_964386685.1 uncultured Woeseiaceae bacterium
CCGACTTAGATCTCGTATCAACCTAAAAGGAGATGCGAGGGTTGGAGAAGCCACCTCTGAGCGATTAGAGGCGACTCGCGGCGGACTATAGGTAGATCACTTTTTGTTTGCTGTGATCAGTCTCACAAAACAATTTTGACCAAAAAAAGGACGCTAAATGGCGTCCTTTTGTTAAACCGAATTGCATTAAGTAAAGCTAATCAGTGCCCGCAGCCTCGGCGCGAAGCGTGTCTAAATGTGCTTGAAATTTCTTCTGCGCAATATTTTGTTTAATGCTTTCACGAATACTTTCCAGGGGCGGCGCTTCGTTCGTTCTGGATTCCTCTCGGAGAATGACGTGCCATCCGAACTCAGTCTGAACGGGTGCAGAGGTGTATTTGCCATCCTCAAGGGTGGCGACTGCATCCGAAAACGGCTTCACCATCTGACTAGGGGAAAACCAGGGAAGTGCACCGCCGTCTTTGGCTGAAGGACCTGTCGATGCATCTGCGGCAAGCGTTGCAAAGTCACTGCCAGCATCCAGTTTGGTAATCAAGTCGATGGCTTCACCCTGCGTCGGAACAATAATGTGGCGCACCTTAAATTGCGATGACGGCGTCTCCGCTGCCTGAAGTGCGTACTCCGCCGCAATCTCCTCGTCCGTTGCAGCGTTCTCTGCCAGATACTTGGCTGCATATGCTTGTGCGACGATGGCCCGCCCTTGAAGCTCGATCTGTGCTGCGATTCTGGGATCCTCCCTCAGTTCTGCAGAGCCCGGTTGCGTAGAGAGGATATAGAGATCAACCAAATCCCCAGTTAGGGTTATCTGTTCTTGTTCGGCGATTTCAGATAACGGTCTCTGCGCACGAGACTCAGCGTACACCGCCAGTACGGAGCTATCGACGATAGTACCGTTGATCGTTGCGACCTGTTCGGCGCCAACCGTTGACGCGGCAAGTGCGATTGCTCCTGAGATGATGATCATAAGTGATCGTGTTCCGGCGGCCGCGGAACCATTAATCAAATACATGATTCGGATGTCCTTACCTAATGTGCAAAATTAGTTGGTGCCGGACTGACGCTCAGATGGCGTGTATGCCTTTATCCGGAGTGCGTGAATGTCTGACTCAAGTAGCGTGCCGAGCGCATCATAAACCATTCTGTGGCGATCTATGCGGCTTTTGCCGTCAAATCTGAGGGACACGATCGTGACGTCAAAATGACCTCTGCCGTCCTTTGCACCCTCGTGACCGGCGTGCAACTGACTCTGATCTTTGAGGAACAGTTCGGTGGGTTGGAACGCATTTTCCAGGCACTGGCGGATCTGTTGTTCCCGATCACTCGTCAAGGAAGCACCCGCTTGAAGGGTTTTACAACGACTGTTTCGTAAACGCCTGCGGCGATGTAGGGGTCGGCATCGGCCCACGCCTGCGCATCGGCCAAAGACGGAAAGTCTGCAACGACAAGGCTGCCGGTGAACCCGACGGTTCCCGGGTCGATTGCATCGATCGCAGGGTGAGGGCCCGCCGTCAGGAGTCGTCCTTCGTTGACCAGAGCGCTCAGGCGTGCCAGGTGCCCGTCTCGTGCGCCAGCACGCAACTCGAGACTGTTCTCCACATCCTGGCTAATGATGGCGTACCACATCTCAAGACTCTGGATGCTCGGTTGCTGATTCGTTCTTTTGACTTGCCGATGTCATCCAGATGGCCTGGAATATGACGAAGACGAGAGTCAGACCGAGGAGTCCGAAGACTTTGAATTTCACCCAGGCCGCCTCACTGTACGAATAGGCGACATAGATGTTCAGGCAACCAGCGAATATAAAGAATACAACCCACATCAGGTTCAGCTTCACCCATTGTTGGCGCTTCAGGTCTGCAGCCTGGGCAAACAACCTCTCGACGAAGGTCTTGTCACCGATCCACTGGCTGGCCAGGAATGCGACGCTGACTACCCAATAAAACGCCGTCGGTTTCCAGAACAGGAACAGGGGATTGCGAAAGAAGAGTGTGGCACTGCCGAAGATTAACAGTAACACGGTAGAGCCGAGGTAAATCTTGTCGAGCTTCTTCGTCCAATACGTCTTTAATGCCAGGCCGACAGGCATCGCAACCATCAGAACGCCCACGGCGAAATACAGATCGTCGTACAGGTAGGCTGCGAAAAAGAAAAGCAAAGGCAGAAAATCAGCCAGTAACTGCATGGATTACTCGAAGGTGGCAGCTCAAAAGTGGTGGCGAATGATAGCGTATATCGAACGGCTGTCGATACAGGTCTCAACAAGTACGGCGATATCGGGCCGATGCCGCTACAATCCGCGCATGGCAAGAATCGTCGAAATACATCCGTCGGATCCACAGGCGCGGCGCACAGCTGAGGTTGTCGCGACCATCCGTCGTGGCGGCCTGGTCGCCTATCCAACAGACTCCAGCTACGCATTTGGCTGCCACATTGGCGACAAGCGGGCGATGGATCGTATTCGACGCATACGCAAGACGGATAAGAACCACAACTTCACTTTGGTCTGCAACGATCTGTCCGAAATCAGTCTTTACGCCAGGTTCGACAACTGGGCCTATCGCCTGATGAAGTCGCTGACGCCGGGGCCCTATACGTTTATATTGCAGGCGTCGCGGGAAGTGCCCAAGCGGCTGCAAAATCCCCGAAGGCGGACCATCGGTCTGCGTGTCCCGGACCACGCAATCGTACGTGCGATGCTGAATGCCCTGGGAGAACCGATCATGAGCTCGACGTTGACGCTCCCCGGGGACGATCTGCCACTGACAAATGCCGACGAAATCGAGGAACGTATAGGCAACGACATCGAGCTGATCGTCGATGGCGGTCCTACCGGTACTGAACCGACCAGTGTGGTTGATTTATCCGAGGGCACGGTTGAAATCCTGCGCGTGGGGCGTGGCGATGTCAGCTCGCTGCAGTAAGGCAACAAATAGCTGCTTGCGTGCCGATTTAGGCTAAAATGCGTCGTCGTCGCTTGGGAAACCGATGAAACCTGAACTCAAAGTGCTTACGAGCAAAGATGCGCCTAAGCCGTCGCCGGACGCTGCCATGTCGCCGGCTCAAGGCGAGATGCCTTTTGCCGTCGTCGACGGCGAACCGGTAACGCAGTTACCGCAGGACCTTTACATACCACCGTACGCGCTGCAGGTATTTCTGGAGGCGTTCGAGGGGCCGCTTGATCTGCTGCTGTACCTGATTCGCCGCCAAAACATCGACGTGCTGGATATCCCCATTGCCGAGATAACTCTGCAATACGTCGAGTACATCGAGCTCATGAAGGAGATGCAGCTTGAGCTGGCCGGCGAGTATCTGCTGATGGCTGCAATGCTTGCCGAAATCAAGTCGCGCATGCTGTTGCCGCGCCCGGTCCCCGAGGACGATGAAGAAGATGATCCTCGCGCAGAGTTAGTTCGACGGCTGCAAGAGTACGAGCGGTTCAAGAAGGCGGCCGAGGATCTGAGTGATCTGCCGCGCCTCGAACGAGATGTTTTTGTCGCGAATGTCGACGCGCCGGAACGCAAGATCGTCGACGATTTGCCCGACATTACTTTAAAGGAGTTGTTACTGGCTTTTCACGGCGTACTCAAGCGTGCAGAGATGTTTACCAATCTGCATCTGCAGCGCGAGCTGCTTTCGGTTCGTCAGCGAATGTCCGAGATCCTGAGCCGGCTAAAGGCGAATACTTTTTCAAGCTTTGCTGACCTCTTGGATCCTAAGGAAGGGCGCATGGGTGTGGCAGTGACCTTTGTTGCCATCCTCGAACTGCTGCGCGAATCCACCATCGAAGTCGCGCAGGCGGAAGCATATGCGCCGCTTCACATCAGGGCTGCTTCTTCGGTTCGATTGGTATCCGACGACGAAGAGTTTTAGTGGTCGATAGTTTATTCACGGAAAATTTAGAGAACGATCTTTAATGGACGAAACCGAGATCAAGCATTTCATTGAGTCTGCGTTGCTGACAGCTGGCCGGCCGCTGACTATCGATCAATTGCATGGCCTGTTCGACGACGATTCCGCTCCGGAGAAGTCACAGATCAGAGAAGCGATCAGTACTTTGATCGACGACTATGAGGACCGGGGCATCTCGATCGAGGAAGTCGCATCGGGATTCCGCATTCAGGTCAAAGCCGGCATGGCAGAGCGCCTGCACAAGCTCTGGGAAGAACGGCCGCCGCGATACTCGCGAGCCATGTTCGAAACACTGGCGCTCATCGCATATCGTCAGCCGATGACGCGAGGTGAGATCGAGGAGATCCGTGGCGTAGCCGTCAGCACCAATATCGTACGTACGCTTCTCGAGCGCGAATGGATCCGGGTAGTGGGTCATCGCGACGTGCCGGGGCGGCCGGCAATGTTTGGCACCACCAAGCAGTTTCTCGATTACTTCGGCTTGCAGAAGCTCGATGATTTGCCGCCACTTGCGGATCTTTCAGATTGGGAGACGCTGCGAGTTCAGCTCAATCTCCCGGAGGTCGAAGAGACCGAGGTTGAAGTCGAAATGGCCGAAGTACGGGAACTGCCACCGATCCTGTCTGCGGATGAGGAAGAAGTAGAAGAGGAAGACGATAGCGAGGACTTTGACCTCGACAAGCTTCCCGAATTAATCGCCGACACAGGTTTTCAGGAGATCGTTGCGTCCGAATGGCCGGATCCGAATGAACCTGAAAGTGCTGGCTCGGAAGAGACTGACGCCGGCGACGCTGAAGACCTGGAAGAAACCGCTTCCGGAAACTAAGGTAATCGAACGATGTCCGAGCGAGTTCAGAAAGTGCTCGCGGCGGCGGGTCATGGATCGCGCCGCGAAATCGAAGGCTGGATAGAAGCAAGCCGCCTCAGCATCGACGGGCGAGTTGCCGTACTGGGCGACAAAGTCACCGGCTCGGAAGCAATTACCTTGGACGGCCGAAAATTACCGCTGCGGGCCGCTGCAGAAGCACACCGGCACCTCATCTACAACAAGCCCGCGAACGAAATCACCAGTCGTTCAGATCCGGAAGGACGACGAGTTGTGTTCGACTCCTTGCCAAATATCCAGGGATCACGCTGGATCGCAGTCGGCAGGCTCGATATGACAACGACCGGTCTGTTGTTGCTGACGACGGATGGCGAGCTCGCCAACAAACTGATGCACCCGTCGTCAGAACTAGTGCGGCAATACGCCGTCCGCGTTCGTGGTAATCCAACAGCGGCCGAACTGACCAGGCTACGTAACGGCGTCCAACTCGAGGACGGCAAGGCCGCCTTCGAGCAGATCGAGCCAGCCGGCGGAGAGGGTGCCAATCGCTGGTTTAAGGTCAGTCTGAAGGAAGGTCGGAACAGGGAGGTGCGGCGACTGTGGTCGGCGATCGGCTATGAGGTCTCACGACTCATGCGTATTAGCTTCGGCCCGATCGAGTTGCCGCGCAAACTGCGTGTTGGAAAGTACGAAGCGCTGTCGCCGGCACAGGTCCGCCTCCTTTATATAGCCGCCGGCCTGAAGCCGCCAGCGCTTATGCGGCCACGGTCATCGTCGCCAGGCAGGCGACGACGGAGGAAATGACGAGATAAAGACGTTTTTAAACAGTAAGTTATTTATCATACTTAATTTTAAATCTTACTGTGCGTCCAGGCTTTCCCCGGAGACGCCCTGACTGTCCGGGCCCAGCAGATAGATGTAGACAGGTAGTACCTGTTCGGGAGTTTTGAGTAGATCGCGGTTTTCGGCGGGATAGGCCGCCAATCGCATGTTTGTTCTTGTCGCTCCCGGATTAACGCAATTCACGCGCAGACTGGTGTGTTTGTTCTCGTCGGCGAGTATCTGGCACAGGCCTTCGGTGGCGAATTTCGACACCGAATAGGCACCCCAGAAGGCGCGTCCGCTGCGACCGACGCCGCTGCTGGTAAAAATGATAGAGGGGTCGGGTGAATCCCTCAGGAGTGGCAGGCAGACCTGTGTCAATGCAAAAGCGGCCGTTACATTCACGTGCATGACCCGTTGCCACATGACCGCATCGTATTGCTCGATCGATATCTTCTCGCCGAGGATGCCGGCGTTATGCACCAGGCCATCAAGCTGGCCGAACTCGTTGGCGATGCTGTCGGCAAGCGAAAGGTATCCGTCACTGTCGGCGGTGGCCAGATCCATGGGCACGATAGACGGTCTGGCAGCGCCGTTCATATTTTGAATCTCGTCGTAGACGCCTTCCAGTTTTTTGATGTTCCGGCCGTGCAGAATAATCCTGGCACCTAGTTGGGCCGAACACAGGGCAAGCGCTTTGCCGATGCCGTCACTCGCACCCGTTATGAGGATATTGCGGTTCTTGAGCAGGCCGGGACGATACTCGTAGTCCCTCGGATTGAATTCAGGGTGCGCGCTCATTGCAGGGTCTTGTCGTCTGGCTTGATAGAGGTGACTTTTACCTCGGTGTCGGCGTCTTTGCCGCCTTCATCCATGTTTCTCGGCAGAGCTTCCAGGGGTTGTAGCTGCTCGATCTCTTTCTTGGGCCGGATGCCGAGCTCGACGAATTTTCTTGCGCCGGGAAGCACCTTGCGTTCGAGGGAACCGACGGCTCGATTATAGTTCTCGACGCTGCTCGCCAGCTGTTTGCCGACTTTGTTCATGTGTCCCGCAAAAGTGGTCAATCTGCCGTACAGATCTTCTGCGAGCTTGCGGATTTCCTCGGCGTTGCCGGCAAGCGCCAATTGGCGCCAACCGTAAGCCACCGCCTTGAGCAGGGCCACGAAACTTGTCGGCGTGGCGAGAATGATCTGCTGCGACAGTGCGAACTCGATCAGATCCGGATCTTCGCTCAGCGCTGCACTCAGGAACTGGTCGCCGGGAATGAAAAGGATGACGAACTCCGGGCTTTGCGAGAACTGCTCCCAGTAGGACTTGCCGGCAAGCTTGCGAATATGCTCGCGGACGTTGCGGGCATGCCGTTTCAGGCTGAGTTTTCGTTGCTTGTCGTCTTTGGCCTCGACCGCTTCAAGATAGGCATCGAGTGGCGTTTTGACGTCGACGACGAGTTCGCGGCGGTCGGGCATGCGGACAATCATGTCCGGCCTGATGATCTTGTCATCATCGTCGACGGAATGTACCTGCTCCTGAAAATCGCAGTGCTCCACCATGCCCGCGAGTTCGACGAGACGTCGCAGCGTTATCTCTCCCCAACGTCCACGCACCTCGGGTCGCCGAAGGGCGTTGACGAGGTTTTGTGTCTCCTGCGCGAGAGATTGCTGGCTGTCCTGCATTGATGCCAGCTGCGTCTTGATGCTGCCGTACGCTTCGCTGCGGGCCTTTTCCAGATCGGCGATTTGCTGTTGCGACTGTTGCAGCGAGTCGCGGATGGGTTTCACGAGATTTTCGATCGCGTGTTCGCGATCACCGAGCTCACGCTTTGCTTTTTCGTGCTGCGTCGCCAGATTCTGCTCGGCCAGCCTCAGGAAATTCTCGCTGTTTGACTTGAGTGACTGGTTTGCCATGTCGGAGAAGGCGGTTGCGAGCCTGCCGCTGGCGACCTCGAAGGCGGCATCGCGTTCCCGCTGCAGTTCATCCTGGTCCTTGATGCGTGTCTGCAACGTGCTGACGGACTGTTCAAGGTCTTTGCGTCGATTCATGGATACGAGCCGTGCGATCAGGCCGCCCAGCAAGAGGCCCAGGGCCAGTGCAGGAATGCCGATTTGCAGATACAGGGGACTGAATTCAATGGGGGTCATCAGGCGTCCAGATTAACCGCTTTTAGCAGTATTTGGGCCAGTACTTTCGTATCCGTGGCGATTGCGTCGGCGTTCCAGGACGCTGGCTCGTCGCCCGGCACGATATAGCCGTAAGCGGCTGCAATGGTACTCATACCCGCCGCTCGTCCAGCCACGATGTCTCTCGCGGCATCGCCGACGTAAACGGCTCGGTGAGGCGGCACGCCGGCCTGCTCACAACCATAAAGCAGGGGGGCTGGGTCGGGCTTGCGTTGTGCCAGTGTGTCGCCGCTTACGCAACAGCTCAGACGGTCGCTCAACCCAAGCGTTGCCAACAGGGGGTCGGTCAGGTGTTGTGGCTTGTTGGTGACGATGCCATAAGGAACCTGACCGACGTCCAGCGCATCGAGCAGCTCCGGCATTTCCGGATAAATGCTTGAGTCGATGCACAATGCAGCCTCGTAGCGTTCCAGATACTCACGGTGCAGGGACGCGATATCAGAATCCGCGGCCTCAGGAAAGGCGAGTCGGAGCAAGCCGACGGCACCGTTTGAGACGTTCGCTCTGGCGCTTTCGTAGGGCAGCGGATCCACATCGTGCGCCTGCTGCATGTCGTGCAAGGCAGCGACCATGTCCGGCGCCGTATCGACAAGCGTTCCGTCCAGATCAAACAGCACTGCGTCGATTTTGCCGAGCGCCATGTGCATCATCCGTCGTCAGGGCGCCGGAAATGCATCAGATAGTTGACGTCGAGGTTGTCACCCAGCGAGTACTCGCGCGACAGGGGGTTGTAGTGAAGGCCGATACTGCCCTTCAGTTCGAGTCCGGCATGACGCGCCCATGCCTCGAGTTCGGAGGGACGAATGAACTTTTCGTATTCGTGTGTGCCGGCCGGCAGTAGTTTCAACAGGTATTCGGCGCCAACGATCGCGAACATGAAAGATTTGGGGTTGCGATTAATCGTGGAAAAAAACACGTTGCCGCCCGGCCTGACGAGTTCGGCACAGGAATCGACGATCGACATCGGCTCGGGAACATGCTCCAGCATCTCGAGGCAGGTTACGACGTCGAATTCGCTGCTGTGTTCACTGGCGAAAGCCTCGGCCGTGGTCCGTTGGTATTCGACCTCGGTGCCCGATTCGGCCTGATGAAGCCGGGCTACCGCCAGCGGGCCCGCTGCCATATCGATGCCGGTAACTTTGGCGCCGGCGACAGCCATCGATTCTGTGAGGATGCCGCCACCGCAGCCGATATCGAGGGCTTCGCTGTCCTTGAGAACTGCCCTTTGCCGAATGTAGTCGAGCCGCAGCGGGTTAATTTCGTGTAAAGGCCGAAATTCGCCGGCAGGGTCCCACCATCGCGAAGCCAGAGCGTCGAATTTGGCAATCTCGGCGTCGTCAACATTGTGATGCGCAGCAGTCATATTCAGTTCTCAGTGAGCCTTTCCGGAGACTAAAGGAGGAGGACTTCGTGGCGAGTATACAGGGCGCCAAAAGGCGCGGAAACCCTGCTGCGATGCGCCCTGCTGTGGTATTATTCTACGTCGGAAATCGCGCTTAATTTTGCGCAAAAATACCCTCTCTGGCGAAGTAATATTTTCGAAGCATTTATTTTCGCAGTACCCAGAATAGACGATTCCGATTCCGCTTTTTTGAGTGGAACCGCTGCGGTTATTTGAATACGTATGGCTGAAGTTGCACGCGAAATTCTGTCTGTAAGCCTCGAAGA
>CAYLSX010000083.1:0-9356 GCA_964386685.1 uncultured Woeseiaceae bacterium
CGCTGCGCGCTTCAAATTCGCTGCGCGCCCTAAATTCCGCCGATGCCGTCGTAGACGAGTTTTACGCCGACAACAAAAAGCATCGTGTACACGACATGAAAAAAGGTTCGGTCGCTGACTCTCCGGTGCATCCAAACACCGAGGCCAATACCGATCGGCGCGAGAGGCGCTAGCGCAAGGGACGTGCCGAGATTGTTACCGTCAAGTTGCCCCAGCCAGGCATAAGGCAACAGTTTGACGTAGTTGGCAATCGCAAAAAACGCCACAGTGGTTCCCACAAATGCTGTTCTGTCGAGCTTGCGTCGCAACAAATACATATCCAGCGGCGGTCCGCCTGCGTGCGCAATAAAGCTCGTGAAGCCCGCCGTCGCCGCCGCGATCGTGCCGACGAGAGGCGGATAGACCGGCCGTTCCAAATCGCCCTTGGTTGTCAGGTGAAACCAGTGATTCAGCGTAAATGCGATGGCAATAAAGCCGAGAATCAGGCGAATGATCGCCGGGCTCATGTATTCGAATAGCAGGGTACCAACACTGATGCCGATCAGTGAGGCCGGGACCAACATGCGGAGTTCGGGCAAAACCCATTTGCCCCGATACGCCCACAAGGCAAATACGTCCATCAGGCACAGAATGGGCAGCAGGATTGCTGCGGCCCGGACGGGCGATACGACAAGCGCCATCAGTGGTACCGCAATCATGCCGAAACCGGCGCCAAAGCCGCCTTTGGATATCCCGAACATGATGACCGCAGGGATCGCCACGGCGTAAAACCACGGGTCATCGATCATAGCTTGGATTCCTGTTCGTTATGCTAGGCTCCATTTGGGCTGGCGAAAATTAACGCAAAAGAACAAGTCTGGCGCCCGAAATGACAGGTAATAGACGACGCTCGCAGCCCATTATTGAACGCTTATGGAAGTATTCCAACTACTCGTCAGTGGTATATCGCAGGGCTGTGTCTATGGCCTGATCGCGCTCGGTTTTGTATTGATTTACAAGGCCACCGAGATGGTGAACTTCGCACAGGGCGACATGATGATGCTCGGCGCCTATGTCGCCTTCACCTATATCAACCTGATGGGGTTGCCGTTCTTCTGGGGGCTCATTGCCACCATTCTTACGATGGCATTTATCGGCGTGCTGATCGAACGGGCAATACTGCGTCCGATGATCGGGGAGCCGCCGTTCGCTGTACTGATGATTACGATCGGCCTGGGCTTCATTCTTCGGGCTCTTGCGGGCGCCGTCTGGGGCAGTGACACCAAGACGATCTCAAACCCGTTCGCAGGCGGCGTGGTTCGACTGGGTGAGGTCTCGATCGGTTACGAAAATCTGGCGATCATTTTCGGGACCGCGATTCTTTGTGTCGTGTTGTATCTGTTTTTTCGCTATACGCGATTAGGAATCGCCATGCAGGCTGCCTCGCAGAATCAGTTGGCGGCTTACTACGTCGGTATTCCGGTTAAACGTATTTATTCGCTGGTCTGGGCAATGTCGGCAGCGATTGCTGCTGTCGCAGGAGTCCTTGTGGCGCCGGTATCTCTGGTCGAACCGGTCATGGGCTTTATCGGCATCAAGGCGTTTGCGGCGGCAGTCGTCGGCGGCTTCGGCAGTCTGCCGGGCGCCATCGTCGGCGGCCTGATCGTTGGCGTCGTCGAGCAATTTGCCGGCCTTTATCTTCCCACCGGATTCTCCGATACCAGTGCCTACGTGATTTTGATCCTGATGTTATTTATTCGCCCCCAAGGCATCTTCGCGACCATGCAGCAGAAGAAGGTTTAGTTTTGCGTTTCATATTCAAAACAAAATACAGACAGGACGTTGATCTCTTTAAGCACAACGGTCAGCGATTCTGGTACGGCTTACTTGTCATCGCTGCATTGATCGCGCCGTTAAGCCTGGACAACTTCTACGTCGGTGAGCTTGCGCTCGTCCTGATATATGCGGTCGCCGGCATCGGCCTGATGCTGCTGGTCGGTTACACGGGCCTCGTTAGCCTCGGTCACGCCGCATTCCTGGCCATCGGTGCGTATGTCCACGCTTATCTACTGTCGCGAGGCTGGCCGTTGCCCTTATCACTTTTCAGTGCGGGCCTAATCACTGCGATCGTCGGCGCAATCGTCGGCCTGCCGGCGATGCGAATGACTGGAATCTATCTCGCAATCGCAACTCTCGCATTCGCCATCATCGTTGAACAGGTGATCGCACACTGGGAATCCGTGACGGGCGGCTACCGCGGCATGCTGGTACCGGACGCTTATTTTTTCGGTGTCGATTTCAGCGGCGGGCGGCCGTTCTACTATCTTTGCCTGTTGGTAACGATTGCCTGCCTGTTGGCTGCCCTGAATATTCTCCGTGGTCCGACAGGTCGGGCGATGGTCGGCATTCGCGACTCGGAGATCTCTGCACAGAGCATGGGTATCGATCTCGCCCGGACCAAGAGCATTGCGTTTGCGTTATCCGCAGGATTTACCGGGTTGGCCGGTGGCCTGTTCGCGCACAAGCTTGGCTACCTTGCTCCAGACGCTTTTACTTTGCTGATGTCCATCCAGCTACTGCTGATGGTCGTCGTGGGGGGGCTTGGTTCGATGCACGGCGTGTTCTACGGCGCCATATTCATCGGCCTGCTGCCGCAGGGCATTGCGATCATGAGAGACAAGCTGCCCGCGTTCATTGGACAGCTGCCGGGGCTCGAGCCGGGTATGTTCGGCCTGATCCTGGTGCTGTTCCTTATCTATGAGCCGCTCGGCATCTATGGCCGATGGCGCAAGATACGCCAGTTCTTCGATGAGTTTCCCCTATACAGGAAGGCAACGCACAAGCGACAGAAAAGTTATCTGCGCACGGAGCGTGTGCGATGAGCGGCGCGTTGTTAAGCACCACAGACTTGAGTCTCAGCTTCGGCGGCGTTCACGCTGTGCGCGACGTTACGTTCGAGGTGGAAGAGGGGGAGGTCTACAGCATCATCGGGCCGAATGGCGCAGGAAAGACGAGCATTTTCAATTTGATCAGCCGCCTGTACGAGGCTGACGGCGGAAATATCGAGTTCGAGGGCGAAAGCATCGTACGAATGCCGCCGCATAATATTGCCCGCCTTGGTATAGCAAGGACATTTCAGAACACCGAACTCTTCGAGCACGAGACGGTACTCAAGAACATGCTGATCGGCCGTCATGTTCACCGCAAGACCAGTCTCCTGAGTGAACTGCTGTTTCTGCCGGGCGTAGCAAAGCAGGAGCTTCGCTTTCGCGAGATCGTCGAGGACGTTATCGATTTGCTCGACCTTCAAAGTTACCGCGACCAGGTCATCGGCAGCCTGCCCTATGGTGTCAGGAAGATGGTCGAGGTAGCCCGGGCGCTTTGCATTCAGCCGAAATTGCTGTTGCTGGACGAGCCATCGTCAGGACTCAATCCGGAGGAGACCGAGGACGTCGCCTACTGGATCGAGGACATTAATCAGGACTTCGGCGCGACGGTCATCATGGTTGAGCACGACATGAGCCTGGTGTCCCGCGCCTCGACCAGGGTGATGGCGCTGGCGGATGGCGCAGTGCTGGCCGTCGGCACGCCGCAAGAGATTCAGAACCATCCGCAAGTATTGAGAGCCTATCTCGGGGACTGACGTGACTGCCTTACTCGAACTCAGAAACGTCGAAACCTACTACGGGCCCATCATGGCCATTCGTGGCGTAAGCCTCGAAGTCCGTGACAAGCAGATCGTCACACTGCTTGGCGCGAACGGCGCTGGTAAGACAACCGTGCTAAAGACGATCAGTGGCGCCATGGACCCGCAGAAGGGCACCGTGACGCTGGCGGGAGAGGACATTCAACGCCGCGATCCGGATGCAGTCGCGCGCCTGGGCGTCGCGCACGTGCCGGAGGGGCGCGAGGTATTCCCGTTTCTTTCGGTAGACGAAAATCTGAGGGTCGGCGCATTCACTCGACATGACAAGGAAATCGACGAGGACGTCGAACTGGTCTACCAATACTTTCCGGTGTTGAACAATCAGCGCAAGTTGCCGGCAGGATTCTTATCGGGCGGTCAACAGCAAATGCTGGCGATCGGTCGTGCCCTGATGTTAAGGCCCAGCATCATGCTGCTCGACGAACCGTCGCTTGGGCTGTCGCCGCGTCTCGTCGCGGAGATTGCTACGATCATCAAGCGACTGAACGAGGAGCAGAACGTGACCATTCTGCTGGTCGAACAGAACGCCAGGATGGCGCTGGAGATAAGTGACTACGGCTATGTCATGGAGACGGGTCGCGTCGTCATGGAAGACACCAGCGAGAGGCTGCAAAATGCCACCGACATTCAGGAGTTCTATCTCGGCATGAAGGACGAGGGCGTTCGCGGCCGGCGTCGATGGAAACAACGGAAAACCTGGCGGTAGCGATGACAGAAATCGATAACAGAGTAGTCATCGACGGCTGTAATACGGTCTCCGCCTTGTTCTGGAAGCGTGTCACCGAGCTCGGTGACAAAGTCGTGATCCGCGAAAAAGACTTCGGTATCTGGAACGAATTCAGCTGGGGCGATTTCGGAGAACAGGCCAGGCTTGCAGGCTTGGGCCTCAAAGCACTGGGACTGCAGCGCGGCGATATCTGTTCGGTCGCCTCAGAGATAAATAAGGAGTGGATGTTCGCTGATCTCGGCATCATCGGCGCCGGCGGCGTGACGAATGGTGTCTACCCGACGGATGCAGCCAATCAGGTCGAGTACCTGATTAACGACAGTGGCAGCAAATTCTATTTTGCCGAAGACGAAGAACAGCTCGACAAGGTTCTCGAGGTCCGCGAGCGTACGCCAACGCTCGAGAAAACCATCATCTTCGATATGGAAGGCCTCAGGAACCTCGACGACGAGCAATGCATGAGTTTCGAGGCCCTTCTGGACCTCGGCAGGGCATACGGAGAACAACATCCGGACGTTTGGGCAAAAGAAATAGCAGCTGCAGATCCGGAGGACCTCATGGTGCTGGTATATACCTCCGGCACTACCGGCATGCCCAAAGGCTCGATGGTGAGCCAGCGCAACATGATGTTCATGATGGAAACGCTGCAGACCGCATACGGCATACTCGATACCGACGAACAGCTCGGCTTTTTGCCGCTGGCACATATCGCCGGCCGCGTTTTCTATACGTTTTCGCCGATGGAATCCTGTTCGACAGTCAATATCGTCGAGAGCCTGGAGACGACCGTGCAGGACCAGCAGGAGGTGGCGCCGACAGTGCATTTCGCCGTTCCGAGGGTCTGGGAAAAACAATATTCGACGGTCGCCATCAAGCTAAAGGAGGCCACAGTGCTCGGGCGCTTTGCCTACGAAAAGGCACTCGCAATCGGCACCCGTGTGGCCGACTATCGCAAGCGCTTCAAGCCCGTTCCGCCGCTGTGGCGAACGATGTTCTTCCTTGCCGACAGACTCGTACTCAAAAACATTAAGCAAATGCTCGGCATTAACGACAGCCGCTGGCTGTCGACCGCGGCAGCTCCGATCGCACCGGACCTCATCGATTGGTACTGGGCGATTGGCCAGCCGATGTACGAGGTTTACGGGCAGACGGAATGCTCGGCTCTCGCGACTGCAAATACGCCCGACGCGTTCCGAATCGGCAGCGTGGGCAAGGCGATACCCCGTGTTGACGTGAAAATATCGGACGAAGGCGAGATATTGATCAGGAGCCCCGGCGTCATACAGGGATATTGGAAGCAGCCGAAAAAAACCGCGGAGACGATTCGCGACGGCTGGTTGTATACCGGCGATGTTGGTCGAATCGATGACGACGGTTACGTGTACATCCTCGATCGGCTGAAAGACATCATCATTACAGCCGGCGGCAAGAACATCACGCCGAGTCAAATCGAAAACCAGATGAAGTTTTCACCTTATATATCCGATGCCGTTGTCGTCGGCGACAAACGCCCGTTCCTGACCTGCCTGGTCATGATCGACCATGAAAACGTGACCAAGTTTGCGCAGGACAACGACGTACCGTTCACCAACTACACCAGCCTCTGTCATACGCGGCCGGTCAAGGACCTGATATGGCAGGAAATCGAGCGGGTCAATTCGAAGTTTGCCCGCGTCGAGTCGATCAAGAAGTTCCGCCTGATCGACCAGTTGCTCGATCCCGAGGATGAAGAACTGACGCCGACCATGAAACTCAAGCGTAAGGTCGTAAACGTGAAATATTCAGACCTCATTGATAGCATGTATCAATAATCAGAAAGCATGTGAGATCGGGAGGAAAATTATGCATCGAATGAGCTGGGGCACGCTGGCGACGGCTGTGTTGATTGGCGCCTGTGGCGGCGGGCAAGCCCCTGAATCTGATACTGTCCAGGCCGTTCGCGGTGTCACGGACACGGAAATCATTCTCGGCACGCACACGGATCTGTCTGGACCAATCGCAATTCTCGGCGTCGATGGCGCCAACGGCGCCCGCATGCGATTCGATGAAGCTAACGAAGCAGGCGGCATACACGGCCGCAAAATCCGATTCATTGTCGAGGATTCACAATATCAGGTACCCAAAGCGATTCAGGCAGCCAACAAGTTGATCAACCGGGACAAGATTTTCGCTATGGTCGTGCCGCTCGGCACTCCAACCAATAATGCCGTGTTGACTCAGCAGCTCGAGGCGGGAGTACCGAACCTGTTTCCCATTACCGGTGCTCGCTCGATGATCGAGCCGTTCCACAAACTGAAGTTTCATGCTCGCGGCGTCTACTACGACGAGATTCGTGCTGCGACGAAGTACTTTGTCGAAGAGAAGGGCTTGAAAAGACCCTGTGCCGTTTATCAGGACACCGACTACGGCCAGGAGATTTACGACGCGGCATTCGATCAGGCGGCGGCAATGGGCATGGAATTGGCCGCGTACTCTGCACACAAACCGACGGAAAACGAATTTACGGCTGCGATACTGAGACTCAGGAATGCGGGCTGCGACCTCGTGCTGATGGGAACCGTGGTTCGGGACACGATTCTGATTCTGGAAACCGCGCGCAAGATGGGCTGGGACGATGTCTCCTGGGTGGGCAATAATGCAGCCTACAACCAGGCCGTTGCAGATCGGGAAAGCGGCGCGGCTGAAGGCTATTATGCGTTTGTGCACATGGCGATGATTTATCGCGACAATCCACGCTCGGAAGAGGTGGCCGCCTGGTGGGACAAGTTCGTGGAAAAATACGGACGCAATCCGGAATACATTGCCTTCGAGGCCTATCGCAATGCCGACCTGGTCTTAAAGGGCCTCGAAAATGCTGGTCGCGACCTGACCGTCGATTCCCTGATCGCCGGTCTCGAGGCGATACACGATTACGAGGACATATTCGGATATCGTCTGTCATTCGGGCCCGATGACCATAAAGGCGTGAGTGAATCCACACTCTCCCAAATCCAGGACGGACGATGGCATACGCTCGCGGAGTCGATAACCTACTAACATGTCTGCCGTACTCGAAAGCAGCCGTAACGAAATTGCCGATGGCGTTCTGACGCTGTCACTCAACCGGCCGGATCAACGCAACAGCCTGAATCAGGAGTTGATGTCGGCTATCACCGCGGCAATCGTTGCGGCCGGCGATGATCCCGAAGTGCGAGTCATCGTGCTCGCTGCCAACGGGCCCGCGTTTTGCGCCGGCCACGACCTCAAGGAAATGACGGCACATCGCAGTGATGCTGACGATGGCAAACAATTTTATGAAGACACCATGCGCCAGTGTTCCACGATGATGCAGGCGATCGTACGGTGCCCGAAGCCGGTGATTGCCCGTGTACACGGCATCGCGACGGCTGCAGGTTGCCAACTCGTTGCGAGCTGCGATCTTGCCGTCGCGGCAGACACCGCCAGGTTTGCAACGCCGGGCGTCAATCTGGGACTGTTTTGCTCCACGCCGATGGTTGCTCTGAGTCGAAACCTGAGCCGCAAACATGCCATGGAGATGTTGCTCATCGGCGAAATGCAAGCCGCGAGTCGCGCCGAAGAAATCGGCTTGATCAACAAAGCCGTTCCGGAAGACGAACTCGACGCCGAGGTCAAAAATTTTGCCGAGAAGATTGCGAAGAAATCCACTTATGCGATCGCCATTGGCAAGGAAGCGTTTTACGAACAGGTCGAGAACAAATTGAGTGATGCTTATGACTATGCGTCCGATGTCATGGTACGCAACATGCTGGATGAAGAAGCCGAAGAAGGGATCGATGCGTTTTTCAGCAAGCGCGTTCCAAAGTGGTCCAGGTGAAACTTTGCATCCGTGACAATTCCATTCGATTGAGACTGACCCGGGTCGAGGTCGACACCGTTAGCTCGAAAGGCATCGTCAAATCCCGGGTCTCAGTGCCGGGAGGCGACGGGCTCGACTATGTCCTGGAATGTTCGGCCATCGCCGAACGGCCGTCAGCAAGCTTGTCCGGAGGCGCCTTGACCGTGACTTTGCCAGAGTCCGAGCTCATGCAATGGGCAACGAGTGAACAGGTGTCGATTGAGGCGAACGAGGCACTGGACGATGGCGGCTCGCTGAATATTTTGGTCGAGAAGGACTTCGCCTGCCTCGCGCCGCGCGAAGGTGAAGATGAAACGGACATGTATCCGCATCCGCTCGAGGGCCAGGACTGATGGTGACCCCCCGATATGCGGGTTTCAGGCCCGAAACGCTCAAGTTCCTTAGAGATCTGAAGAAGAACAACAATCGCGACTGGTTCAACGAAAACAAGCCCCGCTACGAAGAGCAGGTTCTCGACGTGGCGTTGCACTTCATACAGTCCATGCAGGATCCGCTGAAAGAAATTGCGCCACATTTCACGGCCGTTCCGAAACGCATGGGCGGTTCATTGATGCGTGTTTACCGGGACACGCGATTCTCCAAGAACAAGCTGCCCTACAAGACGAATATCGGCATTCAGTTTCGCCACGAACAGGCGAAGAACGTGCACTCGCCAGGCTACTACGTGCATATCGACCCGGACGATGTGTTTCTCGGCGCGGGTATGTGGATGCCGGAGTCGGAACCCTTGTTGACCATCAGGCAGCGCATTGCAGACAAGCCTCAGGAATGGCAACGCGTGAAGGGCGACAAGGCCTTTGCCCGTCACTTCAAACTCGGCGGCACTTCGTTGACCAGACCGCCGCGTGGGTTCGACAAAGAGCACGCGATGATCGAGGACATAAAGCGCAAAAGCTTCATCGCAATAAAGAACATGAGTCACGACGATGCGTTGAGCCCGCAGTTTCAGCGCAAGGTGGAGACAGCCTTCAAAGCCGCGACGCCATACATGCAATTTCTTTGCAAAGCCGTCGGCGTGCAGTTTTAGCCGGGGATCTAAATGAATACCGATGTCAGATGTTGGGTTG
>CAYLSX010000084.1:0-9045 GCA_964386685.1 uncultured Woeseiaceae bacterium
CCACGTCATTCATGTCTCTCGAATAGGTCTGTGCATTCATCGCGACCATGACGTCGACCCGGTTCGAGCGTGACTGGAAGCCGTCCTTGGTCACACGAACTTCGTACCAGGTTGGCAGGCCCTGAATATTTGACGGGAAGTAGTTCTTGCCGACCACCGGCACGCCCATCCTGAAGATGGATTTCATCAACAGACCGTTGGCACTTGCTGACCCGGTTCCATTAACCGTCGCAATTTTTATGACAACATCGTTGATCCTGGACACTATCGTTCCACCTATGCCTTTCGGCAGTACTTACTCTTTACTATAGACAGTCTTGAACTGGTCTTTTCTTACTCTTATTGCTGCTCAAAAACCGTTAACCAGCAGACACTTTGGCTGGCTTGGGCCCCTGTGGCGCCGCCTCGTCACTGGCGTAGGGAATCAGAATGCTCGATTTCTGCATATCCCAGGCGCCGGTCGGGCAGCGTTCTGCGCACAGGCTGCAATGTACACATAAATCTTCGTCTTTGACCATGACGCGACCCGTTTGAGGCAGATCTTCGGATACGTACAGGTCCTGCTCATGGTTTTCGGCCGGCAAGGAAAGTCTCGATCTCAGATCCTGTTCTTCGCCATTCTCCGTCATCGTCAGGCAGTTTACCGGGCAAACGTCGATACAAGCGTCGCACTCGATGCAGAGGTTGGCGGTAAAAACTGTCTGGATATCGCAGTTCAGGCAGCGCTCGACTTCCTCGATCGTTTGCTCGAGGGTAAACCCCAGCTCAACTTCTATGTCGAGTTTCTTGAATCGTTCTTTCAACTCCACGTGCGGCATCAACCGTCGTTCCGCCACGTTATAGTCGTTGGAGAAGCTCCATTCATGCATGCCCATTTTCTGACTGATCAAATTCATACCGATCGGCAACCGGTCGTTCATATCTTCCTGATGCACATACTTGTGAATCGATATTGCCGCTTCGTGCCCGTGTGCCACGGCCCAGATAATGTTCTTCGGGCCGAATGCGGAATCGCCGCCGAAAAATACGCCTTCTCGCGCACACATCATCGTTGCTTCGTCGACGATAGGACAATCCCAGTCGTTGAATTCGATACCGATGTCTCTCTCGATCCAGGGAAAGGCGTTGTCCTGACCGATCGCGAGAATGACATCGTCGCAGGGGATCATTACTTCACCAACGGCATTGCCTCGATCGATGTTTCCTGCATCGTCGATCTTGTACTCCATCTGGTCGAATCTCATACCGATGAGCTTGCCATCCTCGATGACGAATTCTGTCGGCGAATGATTGACCAGAATCTCGATCTGCTCTTCTTCAGCATCCTCGAGTTCCCAATCAGAGGCCTTGAAAAATCCTCTTGGCTTTCTCGCCATCACCTTGACGTCCTTGGCACCAAGACGTAGCGATGTGCGGCAGCAATCCATGGCCGTATTGCCAACGCCGATGATCAAAACGTTTTCGCCGATCGAATCGACATGTTCGAAGGCGACCGACTCGAGCCAGTCGATGCCGATATAGATATTTTCCGAATCGTGACGGCCCGGTAGTTCCAGCTCCCTGCCCCTCGGCGCACCGGTACCGACGAAAATCGCGTCGAATCCGCCTTTGTCGAGCAAGTCCTTCATGCTCTCGATTCGATGATTGAATTTGACCTTCGCCCCCATATCGACGATGTAGTTAATCTCTTCGTCGAGCACTTTCGGCGGCAGACGAAACCGCGGGATGTTGGTGCGCATCAGTCCACCGGTCGTATCGAGGGCTTCAAAAATGCTTATGTCATATCCGAGCGGCAGCAAATCGTTTGCAACTGTCAATGAAGCGCATCCCGCGCCGATCAAGGCCACTTTTTTTCCGATCTTCTTATCAGGCGCTTTGGGAAGTCGATCGCTGATGTCGTCACGATGGTCGGCCGCAACACGTTTCAGCCTGCAAATTGCGACTGGCTTGTCTTCTACACGTCGGCGGCGACACGCTGGTTCGCATGGACGATCGCAGACGCGGCCGAGTATGCCGGGAAACACATTGGATTCCCGATTGAGCATGTATGCATCGCTAAACTCGCCCTGGGCGATGAGCCGTATGTATGCAGGAACATCCGTGTGAGCAGGACATGCCCACTGGCAATCGACGACTTTGTGGAAATAGTCGGGCCTTGATGTATCTGTTGGCTTCATTTAATCGACGCGACTGTTATGTCCAATCGCAAAGCCGCGACATGGCTGCCTCTGAATGGCGCTAGCATAGCTGGATCGTCTGGAAAGTAAACAAATATATGTATGATTTGAAGTGCTTGGCCGAGTCTTCGCGATTACCCTTTAGGTCGGCTAGCGGCCGCGGTTGAGTTGCAGCCGCTGACCTACGATGTCGCCGCTTAATTTGCCATTCTGATAGATGATGTGTCCGTTAACTATGGTCGTATCGATGGTCGAATTGAACGTTACGCCCTCGAAAGGTGACCAGTGACATTTCGCCAGGAGATTCGAGGAATCGACGGTATAGGAAGTCTCGCCGTCGACCAGAACGAGATCCGCGTAAAAACCTTCGCGTACATAGCCGCGATCGATGACGCCGTAGATATCCGCAACAGCATGACTGGTTTTATCGACCAGCAACTCAAGCGAAATCTGCTTGTCTTTTGCGAGATCGAAAAGCGTTAGCAATGCATGTTGAACAAGGGGTAGGCCTGCCGGCGCTTTGAAATACGGTCGCTGTTTCTCACCGGCCAGGTGTGGCGCGTGATCCGTCGCAATGATATCGAGGCGACCCTCGTTCAATGCTCTGACCAACGCCACTCTGTCCTCAGCGGTCTTGATCGCCGGATTACACTTGATTCTCGCGCCCAGGTCTTCGTACCGGCTTTCATCGAACCAAAGATAGTGTACGCAAACTTCGGCCGTGATTTTTTTTTCAGTCCTTGGTGCCTTGGAAAACAATCCCATTTCGATTGCAGTCGTCAGATGCAGCACATGCAGTCGTGCATCGTGTCGACGCGCCAGATCTACGGCAAAACTGGACGACACAAGGCAGGCATTGGCGGAGCGAATGGCGGGATGCTCCGACATCGGCACCTGATCACCATATTTTGCTTTCGCCTGTGCCTCGTTATCCCAGATTGTTGGCGAATGCTCGCAATGGGTGACGACCAGCAATGGCGCGTCCCGGAACAGCAACTCCAGTGCTTCGGGGTCATCCACCAGCATGTCTCCGGTTGACGCCCCCATGAATGCCTTGATGCCGCAGGCCTCGTTGACTTTCAGCGCGCGGATTTCGTCAATATTTCTGTTCGTCGCGCCGAAGTAAAACGCGTAATTTGCGCTACATCGCCGTTCAGCGAGTTTGTATTTGTCGGCCAGCGCTGCCCGCGTTGTCGTTTGCGGATTGACGTTCGGCATGTCCATGAAACTAGTGATGCCGCCAGCGACGGCGGCCGCAGATTCCGTCGCCATGTCACCCTTGTTCGTCAATCCCGGTTCGCGAAAATGAACCTGGTCATCGATCATGCCGGGGATCAGGTATTTACCATTCGCGTCCAAAACGTGAACATTCTCATCCACAGTTATTCCGGAATCAATTTTTTCGATGCGCTCGCCTTTCACGAGAACATCCGCCTCACTAATCTCGCCTTCGTTAATCAGGCGGGCGTTGGTAATGAGCAATTTGTTCAAGAGTTTCTCTAGTTAGCGGCGAACGCGTCCGTGGCCATTACGAGCTCGTGAATATTTCCCGGCTCGAATGCGGCGTGCCCGGCGTCTGGGACGATACGCAAATCCGCCTCGGGCCAGGCTTGCGCCAGGTCCCAGGCGGATACGGGCGGACAAACGACATCGTAGCGGCCCTGGATAATTACTGCCGGAATTTTTCGTATCTTGTCGACATTCTTCAGGAGTTGGTTCTCATCCATAAATCCACCATTGACGAAGTAGTGGCACTCGATGCGCGCCAGCGACAGCGCGAGTGCGTCCGCGCCGAAAGTCGCCATTACTTTTTCATTCGGCAGCAGGAAGCTGGTAGAGGCCTCCCAGATCGACCACGCTTTGGCGGCCTCGATTCGCACTTCGGGATCATCACTCGTCAGACGCTTGTAGTAAGCGGCAACCATATCTCCGCGCTCGCCTTTCGCAATCGGATCGAGAAAGCCCTGCCAGAGTTCCGGAAAGAGCTCGCTCGTGCCATGTTGGTAAAGCCACTGTATTTCCTTCTTGCGCAGCAGGAATATGCCTCGAAGGACGAGTTCCGTGACATGTTCAGGGTGTGTTTGCGCATAGGCCAGCGCCAGGGTACTTCCCCAGGAGCCGCCGAAAACCTGCCAGCGATCGATTTGCAGGGCTGCGCGCAGAATTTCAATGTCGTCGACGAGATCCCAGGTTGTATTGTGCTCCAAACTTGCATGCGGCCGGCTCTTGCCACTACCACGCTGATCGAACAGGACGATTCGATACACGTCGGGGTTAAAAAATCGTCGCATCTTCTCGGTACAGCCGCCGCCGGGACCACCGTGCAGGAATACGGCAGGCTTGCCGTGCGGATTGCCGGACTCCTCATAGTAGAGCTCGTGACCGCCGCTGACCTCCAGGTAGCCGGTATGGTTGGCTTCGATGGCTGGATACAGGACCCGCCTTTCTGTATCGGTATTCATGGGCGGCATTATGAAAGGGAGTCAGCCGGAATACCACGCGTTCTGCTCCTAAATGTGGAACCTTGTGTACTCTGAACAGTCTTTAGATTGCGGAAGTTCCTGTTAAAATCCCGCATCCTCGTATTAGAGTCCAGAAGGCCACTAGATGACTGGTTTAACATACAGGCGGTTGATGCAAGCCGCCATTGCCTCGACGATCGTCTCATTCAATATGGCGTACGCCAGCGATATTGATATCGAGTACACCGAATTCACGCTCGGCAACGGTCTACGCCTGATTGTTCACGAAGATCACAAAGCGCCGATTATTGCCGTGAATCTTTGGTATCACGTCGGCTCGAAGAACGAGAAAGCCGGCAAAACCGGATTCGCTCACCTTTTCGAACACTTGATGTTCAACGGCAGCGAGAACTATGACGATGAGTACTTCAAGCCATTCGAACTCGTCGGCGCAACGGGCATAAATGGCACGACCTGGTTCGATCGCACGAACTATTTTCAGACCGTGCCGAAAACTGCCCTGGATATGGCGCTCTGGATGGAGTCCGATCGCATGGGTCATCTCCTCGGAGTCATTACGCAGGAGAAACTCGACGAGCAACGCGGCGTCGTGCAGAACGAGAAACGCCAGGGCGAAAATCAGCCCTACGGCAAAGTGGATCAGCGGATTCTCGAAGGGGTTTTTCCGGTCGGCCATCCGTACTCCTGGGACACCATCGGCTCGATGGAAGACCTCAATGCCGCCAGCCTCGAGGATGTACACGAGTGGTTCAAAACCTATTACGGTCCTAATAATGCGGTACTCGTCATCGCCGGTGATGTGAACCCACAGGTAGCCCTTCAGAAAGTCGAGAAATTCTTTGGTGACATTCCTCCCGGACCGCCGATTTCGAAGCCGAGGGAATGGGTCGTCAAACTCGAGCACGACAAACGCGAGACGATGCAGGACAGGGTTCCGCAGGCACGCGTATACAAGGTGTGGGGTGGACCGAACTTTATCTCGAGAGATGCGCTTCTTTTGGATCTCGCTGATGCCGTTCTGACGACCGGCAAAAATTCGCGGCTGTACGAGAGACTGGTTTACAGAGATCAGATCGCAACCAGCGTCGGCGGAAGCCTTTTCACCGGAGAGATTGGGGGCTACTACGAGTTGTCAGCCACCGTACAACCTGGCGGCGATATCGAAGCAGTCAGACGAGCGATGGACGAGGAATTGCAGCGATTCCTCGACGAAGGCCCGACCGAGGAAGAACTTGCGCGGATCAAGGCTCAATTCAAATCCGGCTTCGTTCGCAGTGCGGAACGCATTGGTGGTTTTAGCGGAAAGTCCTCCGTTCTGGCACGCAACGCCGTGTACGCAGGTGATCCGGGCTTCTTTAGAACCAAGTTGGAATGGTTCAACGCGGCCACGGCCGAGTCCATCAAGTCCGCGGCCAACCGTTGGCTGGCCGCTAGCTCATACCAACTGGACGTGAATCCGTTTCCCGAGTTACAGGCAGCAACCGAGGGTGCGGACCGCTCGGCATTGCCGGCAACAAATAATTTCCCGGAAGTGAAGTTTGCGGATTTTGAGCGCGGATCATTGAGCAACGGTCTCGAGTTGATCGTCGCAAACCGGGCAACCGTGCCCGTCGTCAACGTATTCATGCGTTTCGACGCAGGTTTCGCGTCTGATCAATTCGGCGAACCTGGTACTTCAAGCTTGGCAATGGCCATGCTCGACGAGGGCACCAAGACCCGTTCAGCCCTCGAGATCAGCGACGAACTGGCGAGGCTCGGCGCCCATTTCGGCTCGAGTTCCGGCATCGATGCGTCAGGTGTCTCGATTAGCGCATTAAAGGAAAATCTCGACGCGTCCCTGGATCTCTATGCCGATATCGTTTTGAACCCGGCATTCCCGCAGGGCGAACTCGATCGATTGCGTAAAGCCCGCTTGGCACAGATTCAGCAGGAAAAGACGAGGCCGATGGGAATAGCGCTGCGAGTCGTGCCGGCGCTGATATATGGAAAGGGTCATGCCTACAGTCTGCCGCTGACAGGCTCCGGCACGGAAGCGTCAGTCGGCCGAATAACCCGGGAATCACTCGTCGATTATCACCACACGTGGTTCAAGCCGAATAACGCGACGATGATTATCGTCGGCGATACAACGATGGACGAAATCAAACCCAAGCTCGAAAAACTCTTCAAGCGCTGGGAGCCCGGCAACGTACCGACAAAAAATATCGCCAACGTCGATCTCCCCGATGCTGAGCGCATCTATGTTGTCGACAGACCGGGCGCGGAACAATCGATTATCTTTGCAGCCAACATTGCACCGCCCACCGGAGAAGGCAACGAGTTTGCGATCGAGACGATGAACGAAATTATCGGCGGCTCCTTCACATCTCGCATCAACATGAACCTGCGTGAAGACAAACATTGGGCATACGGCGCAAGATCAACGGTGCTTTCTACCAAAGGACAACGCCCGTACATTGCCTACGCACCGGTACAAACCGACAAGACCATGGAGTCGATGGCCGAGATCAAGCGCGAGCTGGTTGAGTATCTCGGCAGTAATCCTGCAACTGATGAGGAACTGATCAAGGTACAGAGCAACAACACCTTAAGTCTGCCTGGTCGCTGGGAGACGGCCAACGCGGTATTGCGGGACATTTCGGTAATCGTCGCCTACGACCTGCCCGACGACTACTGGGATACCTACGTTGCCAATGTCAGAAACGTCACTCTCGAGCAGATTGCAGAGGCGGCCAACGACTTTATCAAACCGGACAATCTCGTCTGGGTCGTGGTCGGCGATCGCGAACTCATCGAACCGAAGATTCGCGAGCTGGAACTCGGCGAGATCATCCATATTGACGCCGACGGCAATCTTCTCGAGCCGACCGCCGCGAACTAAGTTTAGGGACGGAAATGCGCGCGTAGCCCCGGGACGTACCCCGGACTACGCGCGCATTTCCGTCCCCACATCTGATGTAGATGCATCACTTGTTACGGCCTACAATTCACGGATTCCAACGTAAGGCGTGCCGATTACAAGGATACTCAAACTCGAAGAGATCAAGCGTCTGGTGAACATACCGCAGCTGATTGCGGAAATCGAAAGCGGATTTGTTCTCTATTCGGACGGTCAGGTAAATGTACCGCCGGTTGGATTCCTGCACTTTGACGATCCTCCAGGCGATGTTCACATTAAGTACGGATTTGTATCCGGCGACAAATACTACGTCGTCAAGATGGCGTCCGGTTTCTACAATAATCCTGAACTGGGCTTGCCTGCCAGCGACGGGTTACTGCTGGTTTTTAGTCAAGAGACCGGAGAACTCAAGCTGATCCTTTTGGACAAATGCTGGCTCACCGATATGCGCACCGCTGCAGCCGGGGCCGTCGCAGCCAAGCACCTTGCGACAAAGAGCATCCATCAAATCGGAATCGTCGGAACCGGTGCGCAGGCGAGGCTGCAACTTGAATTATTGCGCAACGTCGTCGACTGTAACCGCTGCCTCATCTGGGGCAGGGACCCGAAAAAAGTGCAACAGGCTATTGAGGATCTACGAGCGACAGACAGCGTTCAGGACTGGGGTCTGGAAATCAAAGCGGCAGAGTCTCTCGATGTTCTGGTCTCGGAATGCAATCTCATCGTTACCACAACCTCTGCCAGGAGCCCCCTGATTCGGGCCGATCAGGTGCAAAAAGGAACGCATATCACCGCGATGGGATCGGACGATCACGGCAAACAGGAACTCGAGGCCGAGCTATTGGCAAAAGCGGACCTGGTTGTTGCGGACAGCGTTTCTCAATGTGTTGACCACGGCGAGTGCTTCAGCGCGGTTCAGGGCAAGCAAATTGAGGAGGGATCAATCCTCGAATTGGGCAACGTAATCAAAAACCCTGCAATCGGTCGGACCAACGATGAGCAGATCACGATTGCGGATCTAACGGGGGTTGCGATCCAGGACATTCAAATTGCCAAGTTGGTCAGTCATGCCCTCCCCGAGAATTAGACTTCTGTCAGGCAGCTTTCTTGCCGCGTAAGGTCTGCAAAACAGCGTCAACTTCGCGCAGGCCCCTGCGAGTCTTGTCCAGATCATAGCCGTACCCGATCCGCAAGTACCGTCCAATCCCGAAATGTGCGCCTGGTGTGATCAGCACCGACTTCTCCTCTCTTAATCGATCAAACAGGGCGACCGATCCAATCGGCAGTCGGTACTTGATGGTTGCGATCGCGCCAGCGGCAGGCCGCGCATAGTCGAAGATATCGGCGTGTTTGCCCAGCCAATTCTCGAGAACCGGCAGGTTGTTAGCGATGATCGACCGCGTACGCTGCAGAATCTCGTCGCGTCGTTTCGGCTGCATGACAATATCGGCCAGATAGTCGGACAGATACGAAGGTGTCAGGGTAA
>CAYLSX010000085.1:0-8940 GCA_964386685.1 uncultured Woeseiaceae bacterium
AATTGGTGCCGGCACCATGATTCGAACACGGGACCTGAGGTTTACAAAACCCCTGCTCTACCAACTGAGCTATGCCGGCGTACTTCGGTGGACGCGCATTATTCTCTTTTGAGCCCTGTGCGGCAAGGGCTTGAAGGAGTAACCGGGATGATTTATCCGGAGCGCGGGCAGGTCGCCGCATCTCTTAACAGGACTCTTTCCTCGCCGTACTTTTCCATCATGTTGCCGGCACCTTTGCCAGGCGGCAGGCCGATATCGACATAAAACACCGTACCCTCCCGCATGCGGGGCGTAATGTCGGCTGCCAGGTCCAGCGATTTAGCCTGCAGTTCGACTCGTTCGGCCCGACTCATTTCTCCGAAGAGGCCGAGAGAAATCTTGAGTCCTTCATCGTCTGTAGGCACCAGGTACGCGTCACCAAGCCCGCCTTCCTTGAGCGTGCTTAGTATCGCGTTACCCTCTTCACGAGACTCGATGTTGCGAATTTGCACCCAATGGCCGACGAAAATCTGTCCCTGAGTCGATCGGACTGCGGCGCGCATGCCTTGATCCTGATAGTTACCGAGTGCTCCGTCCGCTTCTGTCGCTGTCTTGAATGGCCCGAGCGTGACACAGGAGCGCCCGACCACAGCAGCAAGATCAGAAGCCTGGCCTGCGCCGAGAAAAGCACCGACGCTGGTCGCCGCTTCGGCAATTTTCGTACTGGAGATTTCCAGTGCCGGGCCCATGTCCGACTCGTTGACTACCGATACACCAGTCTCGACCGACGGCTCAACGAAGAGCCCCCAGATGAAATAGAGAATATTTGCCAGAAGCAGCAGTAACAGCAGGTTTTTCATGAATCGCTCTGTGCCATGAACGCCAGTCCCTGGAGCACCAGGTTTGGTCTGTGCAATACGTTGTCGCCAAGCTGCTTTAGGATGCGCGACGCGTCTCCACCGGTCAAGACGATTTTGACGCGGTAGCCTTCCGATCTAAGGACCTTTGCTGCCCGCTCGATCGCACCGCAAATCGCATTAACAGCGCCGCCTTGCATCGCGCCTTCTGTGTTGCTCGCGAACACGCCCATACCCGGCGGCGGAACTCGTGGGGCGCGCTGTGTCGCAGCAATACGACTGTCTTCTGAACTCAATGCGTTGCGCATTACCGTGAGGCCGGGAATGATCTGAGCACCCAGGTGTTTGCCGTTCTTATCGACAGCATCAATCGTCACCGCGGTTGCCGCATCCACGATGCAGAGGGCTCCTCGAAACTCTGACCTTGCTCCGATCATTGCTACCCAACGGTCAACGCCCATTCGCCGCGGTTGTTTGTAGCTGTTGGTCAGCCCGAATGCCTTTTTCTCGCTACGCACGAAATGGATGTCGCGGCCACAATGGATACCGATCATGCCTGACAAGCGCGTGGCAAAACTGGCACCCGCGACATTGCTGACCATGACCCGGTCGACGCGTCTCGGCAACCGTGTTCTCAACGAAGAGAATCCCGAATCGTGAATTTTGGAATGTGTCAGACTGCCCGTGCGACGGATGTGGCCTTTTTCAAGCAGACCCCATTTCAAGCGCGTGTTGCCAACATCAAGCAGCAGCGCACGAGTGTCGATCACGCGCTACTGTCCGAATCGTCCAGGAGCCTTACGGATCCACTGATGATGCGTCGTCGATCATCGTCTGCTCGAACCATGAGCGCACCGTCGTCGTCGACGCCGTCAGCAGTACCTGTGCAACAGCCACCGGACTCTTCAACGATGATCTGCTTGCCGAACAGCCAGTCGCATTTCTGCCATTCCTCCTGGAACGGTGGAAAACCATCGGCCTCGAACCGCACCATGCAATCGAACAAACTTTCGATCACCGCCACCGATAATTTTTCCCTCGATGGTGGCTCGGCCGTACAGTCCTTCAAGTCCACGATTTTGTTCGTCGTCGGGCCTTTGTCCAGGGTCCGCATGTCGACAGGCAGTTCGACATTCAGGCCGATGCCGGCGATAACAGTCACGCTGTCCGACGCGCCATTGCGAACTTCCGTCAGAATGCCGCCGAGTTTGCCGTCGTGAGCGATAATGTCATTCGGCCATTTCAAACCGATGCCGTTAATTCCAAGCCCATGGAGTGCCTCGATCGCGCCGATACCCAGCGCCAGTGTCAGCCCGGGCAGCTTGCTTGGAACCTGCCGGAATGTGTAGGCCATCGACAGGCACAGGCCTGATGAGGGCGGCGACTGCCAGGTCCTGTCCATACGTCCACGGCCCGCGGTCTGATAATCGGCAACGGCAACCCGAAACCTGCCCGGTGGCGGGGCAGGTTGATCCAGCAAATAGCTGTTAGTGGACTCGATTTTTGAAAATACTTCGAGAATTTCCAGCCGCGCACCGGGCACACCGGAAATCGGCTGTCGTATGCTATCGGCGTCCAGCTTATTCAAGCCTGTTACTCACTCCGCCGACGAAAAAGCATGAGCTGCGTATTTCTGGATTCCGTACCTTGCATCATTCGTCGTATATTCGAACGATGCGTAAATATCATGTAGAGGGCGAGTCCGGCACAGTAAATAAAGAGCGGTTGACCTGAGGGCAACTGCGTCGCGGCAAGATAAATTGGCGCTGATGCAGCCGCGATCATGGTCGATAGTCCAACATATCCGGACAGAATCAATACCCATGCCCAAATCAGGACAACGGGAATGATCAGTCCGGGTGCCAGTATGATCAGGCTACCCATCATTGTCGCGGCGCCCTTGCCGCCGCGAAAGTTGTGCCACATTGGCCAGACGTGTCCGACTACAGCAGCGGCCGCGCAACTAATGGTGAGCCAGGTACGTGAGATATCCGGGTCATTGCCTGCCAGCGGCAACTCTATGCCCGGTATGACGCCTGCCGCGACGACACCCTTGCCGATATCTATAACGACTACGCCCACAGCAAATAACCATCCCTGAGTGCGTAGCGCATTCGTTCCGCCGGCGTTACCGCTTCCCATCGTGCGAATGTCGACGCCGCCCCGGAGCCTGCCCATGACCATTGATCCCATGACGGATCCGATGAAGTAACTGAGAAGAAATTTAATACCGAGTTCTAGCATTTGCGGGATTGCGCCGGTTTTGTACAAGGACTATGCGACATTGTAGCATCGGTCATTCACGGTCTTTGGGCGACAAAAATTCGATGAAGAGCGAGCCCATTCCTCTTTTTCTCAATCCGGTTGCCGGCCGCGGACGGGCTGGTCGTCACATTCGACAGATTTCCTCATTACTCGACTCGCTAGGCATTCACCATGACGTCTTTCAAAGCGAAGCGGCCGGCAATCTCGAGTCCGGGGTTTTCGACGCGATGATGTCGGGCGCGGAGAGAATAATGGTCGCCGGCGGAGACGGCAGCATCCATGAAGTCGTCAACGGCATACTGCGGAGCGAGAGAACTGTCGAGCTCGGTGTCATCCCAATCGGAACAGGAAACGACTTCGCCAAAGCCTGCTCCATTCCGGTCGATTGGAAGGAGGCCGCGACGCAACTTGCCGGCAGACTGCAGAGCGACACGCCAGCACGCTCGATCGACGCTGGCCGTATGAACGATCGCTTTTTCGCTAATGGTGCGGGCATTGGATTCGATGCCAAGGTGACCAGAATTGCGCAAGACATTCGGTGGCCGGTCGGTGACCTCGTTTACCTCGCCGCGGTATTCAAGGCGATGATCGATGGCGTAACGACACCACACGTAACGATGAAGTTTTCAGGCCAGACGATCGAAGGCCCGATCACGCTCGCCAACGTCAGCAATGGCGCCTGGGTAGGTGGCATGTTCCACATTGCGCCGATGGCCAGAAATGATGACGGTGAACTCGATCTCGTTTTCGCGGCGGCGGTCAGCAGGCTCAGGATCATCGCACTGTTGCCAAAGTTGCTTCGCGGCACTCATATCGACCAGCCTGATATTTCACACTCACGGATTACCCGGTGTGAGATTACTTCCGTTACGCCTGTTGCCTCGCATCTCGACGGAGAGGTGCAGCCTTTGCAGACCCATTTCGAGATCGAAATTCTGAAGGGCGCCTTACGCCTGCTGTGAGGATTGTCGGGAGCCGAGATAGATTGCCGCCAAAGCAATCGCTGCACCGAATCCTTCCATTACTGTCAACTGACGATCGAAAAACAGAATATCCCAGGTAAAGCTCAGGGTGGGCTGCAAAAGTAACGCCAGACCAACTTCCGCTGTAGATACCTTTGCAAGGCTGCTTGCGATTAACATCAGACCGACTGCGTGCACAAGGATGCCGTAGCAGGCCAGCCAGATCGCATCGTTAATATTCGGAATCGCCAACGACTCCCCTTCCGCAACGGCCGCTACCCCGAGAACTGATGCCGCTATCAATGAAAGCACCGCGATCTCGCGAGACGGAACTGCATGCGTGGAGCCGGCTCGCGCCTGCCGCATTGTGAGGAGATACCCGGCGTAACAGACTGCAGTCAGCAATCCGAATATGACGCCAAGACGATAGTCCTGTTGTAAATCCTGCCAATCCAGCCCGATGATCATTGCAAGCCCAAGCATTGCCAGTGGAATAGCGATTAGTTGCCTTCCGCTCGGTCGTTGACGGAGAAGGATCACGCCGGCTGCCGTCATGAAGAAGACCTGGAAATTCGCCAGCAGTGTCGCCAGGCCCGGGCCGACATAAATAATGCTTCGATGCCAAAACCACAGATCCAGCGCAAAGAAAAGCGCAGACCCTATCAAGGCGATCCATGCAGCCCTGCTGAATGTCAGCTTTCGGCCGGTCGCGAGGAGATACACGGCTAGCACAATGCCACCCAGAACCAGACGATAGAAACCGCTTGTGGTCGGTGACACGCTGACGAGTCTGACAAGCACCGGCGAGAAGCTGATTATTATCGCGCCGGCAAACAGTCGGACGCGGGGGTTGCCAAAAAGAGTCTTCACAGTCGGGCACCTTAGCCAAGACGAGGCCCTGCGCCAAGTTGCCGTAATCTCGCGAACTCGGTGCTCGACTGATATTCTGCCATCAGGCTTTTTTGGCGGCCGGCGATGGGGCTCCTACAAATGAACAAGGTTCGCGCAGACATCATCAGCTTACTCTTTGTCTTTTCGGCGATTGCCGTGGCCGCCATCTTGTACCCGAGCCTGCCCGAGCAGATCCCGACACATTGGAATGCCCAGGGTGAGGTCGACGGCTACATGAAAAAGCCTGGCGGCGTCATCATCATGCCGGCGATGGCCGTGTTCACCTTTGTCATCATGAAACTAATCCCCGTTATTTCGCCTAAAGGATTTCGAATCGACAAGTTTTCTGACGTTTTCGGCGTGCTTCAGGTAACGCTTGTTGGTTTCATGTCGATCGTAGCGATTCTGGTTTTGATGGAGGCGCGTGGTCTTGATGTACGCATCAACGAAATGATCATCGCGGGAACAGGGCTGTTGTTCGTGATAATCGGCAACTACCTCGGCAGGGTCCGAAAGAATTTCTTTATCGGCATAAGGACCCCATGGACGCTTGCCAGCGACGAGGTCTGGAATCGCACGCACCGCATCGGTGGGAGATTATTTATCCTGAGCGGCGTAATAATCTGGATCGGCGCAATATTGCGGCTACCGCTGACCTGGACTGTCGGCGTAGCCGTCGGACTCGTGCTGATCCCGGTTGTCTATTCGTATTTCTTATACCGGAAAATTGAAGGGTTTGAATCGGACGATTCCGACGGCAATGGCCCGGCGGATTAAGCGCCGCTGAGCCACGCGGTCCTTCTTTGTTCGACGCTCTTGTCCACATCGGCGACGAGTTCCAGATAGCAGGTGTCTGCAGGCGGTTTTTCCAGATGGACCGTGCATGTCAGCAACTCGTCTCCGCGAAAAACGCTAATCTGCGCCTTATCTCCGGCGTGGTAGCCCTTCAGGCGACTGTCGATATTCCGCGGCGTCACTTTCAAGCCATCGATCGCGACGGCCTCATCGGCATCTGCAATGCCCGCCCGTTCTGCGGGACTGTCCGCATGGACCACAGTGAAAACCGCACAGCCATTACGATTGACGAGCGTAGCACCCAGCCACGGTGGAAGTTTTCGCCCTGGCTTTGCGGCTTTTCCTCCCATGTCTCGCCTTCCTTCTGACGGGCGCAGGCAAAGCTTCACACCGAACTTGCCGAGCAGTTGCTCCAGCGGCAGTTCGTGAGTGCCGCGAACGTAGCGGGTAAAGAAATCACTCAAGTCGGTGCCGGACAGCCTGGATGCCACTGACTCGAATCCTCGCTCCGGCATCCCGGTGCCCGTTTCGCCGAATTGTTTCCAGCATTCGCGCATCACCGTATCGAGAGTGCACTTGCCGTTCGATTCGAGGCGTAACATTAAATCCAGTGTCAACGCGATCAACGAGCCTTTGGTGTAATAACTGATGGTCGCGTTGCTGGAGTTCGCATCCTGCTTGTAGAGCTTCGTCCAGGCATCAAAACTCGATTCTTCGATGCTCTGCTTGAATCTTCCTCGCGTTCGTAGCACACGCGTTATGGTTTTGGCCAGGGTCTCGAGGTAACTATCTGCTGTTATCAATTCGGAGCGGACAAGTGCCAGGTCGTCGTAGTAGGACGTAACTCCCTCGAAGACCCACAGCAAGCCCGTGTAAGACTCTTTTCTCAAGTCATAAGGCGTGAAGACTTCGGGCTTCATTCGCTTGACGTTCCATAAATGAAAATACTCATGGCTGCAGAGGCCAAGAAACTTTCGGTAGCGTTTGTCGACGCCCGTGTCGCCTTTTTTGGGGAGGTCGTCACGAGCGCAGATCAGGCTCGACGACCAGCGATGCTCGAGGCCCCCGTAGCCCTCGCCGAGCGCCGTGAGTAGGAAAACATATCGATCGAGATCTTCGGGCGCGCTCATCAGTCGCATGTGTTGTTCACACACGGCGCTGAGGTCATGGCATATGCGGCCCATGTCGGCTCGAGTGCGGCCGCGAATGGCAATCGTGTGTGGAATTCCGTTTGCTTCGAACTCACCGATGGCGAGATCGCCGATCTGTACAGGGTGATCAATCAGTTCCGCATAGTTCTCCGCCTCGTAGCTACCGAAGCCATACTTGCTCGCGCTTTTTGCCCGCATCGACGTAACGACCCGCCAATCACTGGCGGAGGAATTCTCGGGCGCTTGAATGTCGAGCTCGCAAGCATTGTCTTCCTGACCGACGACGGCGGGAAACACGCATGGGCCGTTGAAGTAGGCATGCGTTGTATCCAGGTGCGCGCCCCGAACATTCTCTTCGTGTGCATAGATTTCAGCGATTAGCGTGAGCGGCAACACACATGCCGCCGCCTGCCAGCTACTCTTGTCGACTTTGGTAAGTTCGACCTCCAGGTCATCGGCTTCGGCGCGGATGGACACGACATGCCGCGCGTAATCCCGAATCATGTAGCTTCCCGGAATCCAGGCGGGAATCGAGAATACCTGCCCGGCGGGATCGGGACGCGCCACAAGCAAGCGAACCTCGAAGAGATGGGCGCCGGGATTCTTCAGCCGAATGCAGTAATGGTGGGGCGTTGCGGACATGTTGTTGTTATTCTTTTTCGAGCCTGCCCTTATTCTAACGCGAATTTATGCTGAATCAGGAAAACACGGGCTCCGTCAGCTTCAGAGTCAGGCACTTGGCCGAGCCGCCGGCCTTGAGAAATTCGGACAAATCGACGTCGTTGACCTTAAATCCTGCAGCCAGCAGTCGGGATCTGAGTGCCTTGGACGCTTTGTTCAGAAAAATCATGTCGCCAACGTTTACGGCATTGCAGGCGAAATTGCCGGCGTCCTCCGTATCAACCACGATTCGTTTGTGCGAGGGAATTCGACTCTCTATCGCCATGCGGGAATCGAAGTCGAATGCCGGCGGGTGATACATCAGGAAGCCACCCGTCAACGGGCAAAAACAGGTATCGATGTGGTAGAAGCGCGAATCTGTGAGTTTGATGGAGACGACTTCCACGTCGAAAAACGCCTGAATCTCGGCGTGCGCTTCGATCTCGGTGCGAAAACCGTAGCCGGTCCATAACCAGCGCCCGCCGCGGTCCAGAAGGCAGTCCCCCGCACCCTCGAAACCGATCTTTTCGTCCAGCTCCAGGAGCTCGAAGCCGTTTTCGCGAAACCAGGATTTGAGGTGCGGCTCTTCCGGGCGACGCTCGTGCGGCATGAAGTGACTGGCGATTGCCCTGTCGCCGTACACGACGCCCGCATTCGCTGTAAAGACAAGATCCGGCAAATTTGGCTGCGGCTCCATCAGTACGATGTCGGCAACTTCGCTCAACGAATCCCGCAGAGACTCCCACTGCCTGTTTGCGAGCTGCAGATCCGGCGCCCCTTCGTTTCCTGCCATCCACGGATTGATGACGTACTCCACCGAAAAATGCTTTGGCGAGCACATGAGAATTTTGTCCTGGTTTTCAGTCACTGGCCGTGCGTCTCCAAATTAATTGCGAATCGATTTTAGCAACAAAAAAAACAGGGCCGGTCACCCGGCCCCGTCTGTAATCGACTGCCAATTACGTTAACTCAATTCCCGGATCGAACGGGGTCACCCAGGTGCATCAACGGTAACGGTGCCGGACTGTCGCCGTCCATGAAATATATTTTGCTGGCCGGATCTTTCGAGATCGCCTTTAACGCCTCGAGCGACTGGAGCTGAATGTAAGCCGGATTCCGGGAAATCGCATTATTGATCTGTGTGATTTCATACGCCGTGGCGTCCGCCAGAATCCTCTTGCGCGCAGCCTCCTCTTCAGCAGCTTCTCGACCCGCTGCCGCTCTCGCAACCTCCTGCTGCAATTCGGTGCGCACTCTCTCGAGTTCGGCGCGCTCCTGCTCGACCGCCTGTTCGCGTTCCTTCTTTTTCTCGATAGCCTGAACGATGAATGGCGGCAATTGAATATCACGAATCAGCACTGCGGATACGATAATGCCTTT
>CAYLSX010000086.1:0-8923 GCA_964386685.1 uncultured Woeseiaceae bacterium
CTGTAGATGAAGATGAAGAAGAGCCGACGAAGATTCCTGCAGGCGAGTTTGGTAGGGACAGCTACGGCCGTGGCCGCCGGGGGAGTTCCCAAGGTGTTTGCGGAGGGCCACGAACCAGGGATACGCGGCAGCACTTTGAAGATTCTGGTTTTGGGCGGCACCGGGTATATCGGGCCGCACATGGTTCGCGAAGCTTTGCGTCGCAGACACAATGTCACCTTGTTCAATCGTGGCAAGACCAACAGCGCGCTTTTCCGTGACCTCGAATTGTTAGTGGGCGACCGTGACAACGGTCTCGATGCTTTGAAGGATCGCAACTGGGATGCTGTTATCGATAACTCGGGCTATGTGCCTCGTCATGTCACGGATTCAGCGCGCCTCCTGTCTCCGTCCATTTCTCACTACGTGTTTGTTTCCTCGATATCCGCATACGCGAGTTTTACCGGTGCGAACGATGAAGACTCGCCTCTGGCAACAATGCCCGACGAGTCGGTTGAGGAAGTAACAG
Organism: uncultured Woeseiaceae bacterium; assembly: GCA_964386685.1. Classification (GTDB taxonomy): domain Bacteria; phylum Pseudomonadota; class Gammaproteobacteria; order Steroidobacterales; family Woeseiaceae; genus JACZWL01. Next base: position 509 of record CAYLSX010000086.1, read on the forward strand.
GCGGTACTTACGGCCCCATGAAAGCACTGTGCGAGCAACGTGCTGTGGCGGAGATGGGCGAAGATCGAGTGACAATCCTGCGTCCAACCTACATTTGCGGGCCCGGCGACCACACGGATCGATTCAGCTATTGGCCGGTTCGCACAATGCAGGGCGGCGAGATGCTGTGGCCCGGAACGCCGCAGGACAAGATTCAGATAATCGACGTCCGGGATTTTGCGAATTTTGTCGTGGATGCCGTCGAGCAGCGAATTTCAGGTACCTATAACACCGTGACGCCAGCCGGCTCGTACTCTATGGGCGAGCTGCTCGCCGACAGCATGGCCGTGACTGGCACGACCGTGGATCCGACATGGGTGAGTGCCGAGTTCATCGAGGCGCAGAATCTCGCTGAGCGGGGAGCACTACCGATCTGGTCGCCGCCGACAGGCGAATACGCAGGGGTCGCATATGTGAACGGCGAAAGGGCCGCGGCCAGGGGCCTCAAGAACCGGCCGATCAGGGAGACGGCACGCGACGTGATCAGTTGGTGGAAGACCCTGCCCGAACAACGAACACAAAAAGTCCGGGCGGGTCCCAGTGCGGAGCGTGAAGCCGAAGTGCTTACGCTCTGGCACGAACAAAACGGCTAATCGGTTCCCCACAGACGCTGCCACCAGTTCCTGTCGTCTGTGTCGGTATCTGCTGCCGCCATGAACGGAATCTTTTGCCGAATGTCATTCAGATCCCAGCCGGTCAGATCGGCAAGCGTCTGTGCTTCGCGTTCCTGACGTTCTCTGACCTGCGCCCGATACTGCTCGTTATTGCAGTTGGTCTGGCCGATAAAAGGATGCCGGATAATGTAGCGGCCCTGGAAGTTTTGTCGCTCTCCTGTTTCCTGAAATACCAGGTCCTGCGGAAAGTGATCACGGTCGTAGCTGACGTGCAGACGTGTGACGAATACATTCTGAGACTGCGGCATGACCGGGCTCGATGCGGGTGAGACACGCCCGTTCGGCTGAATCCAGAAGACACCGAGCTGGCGAAGCTGCTCCGGGCTTAAGGGATCGGCTGCGCAAGGGTCACACCAGGCCATGTCCCAGGCGTACTCCAGAAATACGGCGCGGCCGTTTTCCTTCTGCGTCTGGTTCACGAACATGGCCCGGTAAAAGTCTGCAAATTCTTCCTGTACATACTCGGGTACTTCGGTATTGCTCGGAAGTTTGACGGTCCGGTAGTTCGTGGTCTCGACGCGACCGGTACGGGTCAGCGCATAAATATAGAGTTCCTGCTTTTCCTTGGCGTTCAGCGTGCCAAGTCGAATCGGCAACATGAACTTGTTGCTCTCGTAGGCGACCTGTATAGGACGCAGGTTCGCGTAACCCAGTTTCGATTGCTCTTCCAGGTTAACTTTAGCGACAAAAAAGCGCATGTCCTGTTTCAGATAACCGCGAACAACTGGTCCTGCCCCTTCCGGAATCTTGTAGCCGCTTTTTGTCAGCCACTCGATCAATCCGTCGCTTTCTTTCGCGGACAAAATCAGAATGTCGTATTCACCGACTGTGTATGTCGCCTCGATGGTTACGCCAAGCGCCGCGGCGTCCTCGCGCACCCGTGATGCTGCCATTGGCAGGGAAGATCTATTGGCAGACATGTCGAAGATGCCACGACCGACGTAGCACGGGTCCGGATCGTGATACTCAACTAGGCGCGGTGCCGAATAGGCGTCCAGATGGTCGATCAAGCTACGTTCAGCAACATTGATCTGTCCGCGCTCAATGAATGTCGGCACGGGAATGACCATGGCAAAGTCTTTCACGTCGCCCTGAAAATCGTTCGCCATGGTGATGACAGTTCGGTCCTTGTCACGGACGAGAACGACCTGTGATGCCCGGTTGAAAAGACTTGTGTCGGCCTTGGCGACAAAAAAGCCGCAGAATGCCTGTGCATTTGCACTCACTGCCAAAGTTATGGTGGCCGTAGTTATCATGATGAGGTAACGCATGTTCATACTCCTGGTTGAGATTGACTATGACGCGTTGCGAACTGCGGCCGAATCCATTGATAGTTTCGGCCGCGGCTCAACGCGTCGATAAGCGGAACCAGCGGTGCCGACATCACTAATGCAAGTATCGGTCCGTTGGGTTCGTAGAAAATAAACTGAATTGAAAAAGCGACGATGGCGACGATGCCTGCGAAGGCGAAGCGGCCTATCGCGGCATTCGGTGTCGTCTTCGGATCGGAAATCATGAAGAACGCAAAAAGCAGCAAGGCACCGTTCTGAATCTGATGAAGTGGAATACTCATCGGATCTTCGAGCCAAAGTGCGCGCCCGAACAGCAGGCCGGCATAAACGGCGATGAAACCGATGGTCGTCTCTGCGCGTTTTGCATGCGTCAAAACAATGAGCCCAAGACAACCCAGTGCGAACGCCACGATTGCTGTGCTACCCCACTGACCCGAAGACACCCACACACGATCGCTGCTCAACATCAGAGCGACCAGCGCGACGTTTGCCGGATTGAATACGTGCTTATCCCTGATCCGGATCAAAAACTTGCTGCCAATCGCAATCGCGGCAGCCAGCATCGCCAGGGCCACGACATCTGTTCGCAGAAGTAGCGTCAGTGACAGAGCGGTAATCAGTGGGCTGCGCGGGTCGAATGATGGCAGGCCGGCGAGCCTGGTGCCGATAAACTGCACCGTCATCGCCGTGGCGAGAATCGCAACGGCGTTATACCAGTGAATGCCGAACTCGAGCATGACGACCCCATAGGTCACGAGCATGCCGAGCACGGCGATCTGGTAGAGACGAGGATCTCGTGGGCGGAATATCGACTTCATGCCCAGTACAAACGGCAGTCATCGCCGACCGGGTTCAGGTCATATGGTCGGTTTCATGTAAAGAAAATGTAAAAAGTAAACAGACAGGGATCGAACCGTTTAGCACGATTAGCGGTTCGACCCCTGTTTTCAAAGCAGAAAGAGTAGAATTAGTTGATCCCGCGGCCACAAATAAATGACCTTAAATATAACTATTTGATTATTAAGAAGATTTAGTCAAGAAAAAACCGATCTTTTTGCATCCAATCAGCCATCGGGCGACATCTACCAGATGACACGCAGCAATGCTGCGCCAGTAGATTATGGAGACACCAAATGAACGAAGAATGGATACCTATCGCGATGTTCGCAGCAATTGCGCTCATCTTTTTTCTCGTGCTTTACTTCAAGCATCGCAATCGCGCGGAAATGCAGCAAACTGTCAGGCTCGCTCTTGAAAAGGGAACAGAGCTAACGCCAGACATCATCAATCGCCTGGGCCAGCCGGAACCGAGCAAGAACAGGGATCTAAGAGCAGGATTGATCTGGACGGCACTTGCCCTCGGGCTGGTCCTGTGTGGGTTTGCAGTACCCGACCCGTCAGGGAATGCGCTTCGCGGTTGCCTCGCCGGCGCAGCATTTCCCTTTGCTATCGGTGTCGCTTATCTAATCATGTGGCGATATGGGGCAAAGGAAGCGACTGTATAGGCACGGATAAACGAGTGTGCACAGCAGTGAAGATATTGAACTCGTCTCTCGCGTGGTTGCGCAGCAGGATTCCTCTGCGTTTGGCGAGTTGGTTCGCCGTCATCAATCCCAGGTCAGAAATTTTTTGCGCAAGCTTTGTCGCGATCATGACCTCGCAGACGATCTTGCCCAGGACGCGTTTCTGCATGCCTGGGACAAACTGCATACGTTTACCGGTCGTGGATCGTTTATCGGATGGTTACTGAAAGTTGCTTACACCACCTTCTTGCAATCAAAGCGAAAATCGTCGCGTTACGACGACGTGCTGGAGCGAGTGGGCCACACGGCCGAAACAATCGGCCGCACGCACACGACGGATTCGGACGAAATCAGCGATCTCGATCGTTTTCTGGCAGTATTGACCGAGGAGGAGCGCGCGGTAATGATTCTTTCATATGCATGCGGGCTGTCGCACAGGGAAATAGGCGATGCTGCGGAACTGCCGATCGGAACGGTGAAGTCGATCATTTTTCGGGGCAAAGAAAAGATCAGGGACAGTTTTGAAATCGAAGATCATCAATATGGCTGACAGACTCAAGGACAAAGAAGACAAGGTGCTCGAGTCATTGTTCGGATCGGAACCGGTCCTGGACAAGGGCTTTAGCCTCAAGGTGATGAAGCGGCTGAATCGCCGGCTTTGGATTCGTCGCCTTGCGCTGCCAACTGCATTTTTGCTTGGCGCGGCTATTGCCGTGAAGCCGTTAAGCCAGCTCGTAGTCACTTTCAGCAAGCTTCTGACGGTGATTCCCACAGATGTGGGCGGCCTCTCGATCGACGTGATTCCTCAATCGACAACATTCGTCCTGGGTGGCCTGCTACTCGTCGTGATGATGATGGTTACGAAATTGCTCGAGGACTGAGCGCTAGAATTTCGCCAATACCAATCCGATCAAGATTACGATAACGCCCGCCCAACGAAGCGGGCGAACTTTTTCTCGCAATACTCCCCAGCTTACAAGTGCCGCGAATAAGATGCTCGTTTCGCGAGCTGCGGCAACGAGTGCCATAGGAGCAACGGTCATCGCCCAGACGATTACCCAATAGGCAAGCGCGGACAGCACGCCAATGGGAATGCCTTTTTGCCAGTGTCCGGCAAGCAGAGACTTCATATTCTTATTAAGCCTCTTCTTCGACAACACGATGATTGGAAACGCTATTAAGACGAGCAACCAGCCGACGTAAGCATGCGCGTTTGATCCGGCACGAGCGCCCAGGCCATCGATCATGGTGTACGCCGCGATCAGGACTCCGGTGGCCAGGCTAAGAAGTACGGCCCGCCGGCCGCCCAGACTTCGTTCATTGCCGAACATGCCAATTAGAAAAACGCCGATGACGATCAAGGTCACTGCGAAAAAGCTGGGCCCTTCAAGATATTCACTGACAAACAATGGCGCGCTGAGGGCGACAAGCAATGGCCCCGTTCCTCTCGCGATCGGGTATGCCAGGCTGAACTCTGCGTGTCGATACGCGCTGATGAGCAGCATCGCGTAGCCGGTGTGTACGACGGTGCTTGCCAGAAGATAGGGCCATGACGCGAGGCTTGGGGCGCCCACGATCGGAATACTGATGCAGCCGACGATCAACCAGCCCACCGACATGGCCGCCATACTCGAAAGCTTGTCGCCAGAGTCCTTTAGCCATGCATTCCAGCCGGCATGCGCAGCTGCCGCCAACAGCACTAAGGCGAGTACGTGAAGGTCCACGTCAGCTAACTTACATGGCTGCCAAAGTCCGATCCATATATTCGAAGGCTATCGTTGTCACGGCTGATTTGCTCAGTTACATTCGGGGAATGAATCTCCGCGAACAGGTCGAGGAATTGTTGCCCAACTGGGAGCGCTGGTACCCCAGCCTGTTCGATGCGGCCAACGACCTGGGGTTGATCCGGGCATATGTCTGCGACCCGAACTCGCTATTGCTCACAAACAGGCACGCACGCATTCGGCAAAGGGCGGAAGACGCGCATCGCGAACAATGGGGCGGACGCGTGCAGGACTAGACGATGCGCTTCGATGCTAAAACAATTCGTGCAGAGTTCCCTGCACTGTCAACGTGCGATGACGGCGTGCCAAGAATCTATTTCGATAATCCGGCAGGCACCCAGGTGCCGAAGTCTGTCGTCGACAAGATATCGGAGTGCATGCTCGAATGCAGCGCAAACCTGGGGGGATACTTTCAAACGTCGCAACGTGCGGTCGCGGTCTACGATGCAGCGCATGCTGCCATGGCAGACCTGCTCAATGCGTCGTCGCCGAAGGAAATTGTTTTCGGTCAGAACATGACGACCATTACGCTGCATGTGTCAAGGTCCATCGGCCAACGCATGCAAGCTGGCGACGAAATCATATTGTCGCGCATGGATCACGACGCAAACGTGCAACCGTGGGTATTGCTGGCACGCGATTTGGGTCTGGAAATAAAGTGGTTGCCGTTCGACCTCGAAACCTTTGAGTTCGATCTTTCTGTTCTTGACGATTTGTTGACTGCCAGGACCAAGCTCGTTTGTGTCGGCGGCGCGAGTAACCTCCTCGGCACGATCAACGACATCAAAACAATCAGTAGCAAGGCACGCGAGGCTGGCGCCTGGACCTACATCGACGCGGTTCAGTCCGTGCCACACGTGTCTACCGATGTGCAGGATCTCGGCTGCGATTTTCTGGTTTGTTCGGCCTATAAATTCTTCGGGCCGCATCAGGGTATTTTGTGGGGACGGCGCGAAGTACTCGAGTCCCTGGAAGCGTACAAGCTTCGTCCGGCGTCTGAGGAAATTCCCGGTTGTTTTGAGACCGGCACCCTAAGCCATGAAGGCCTGGCCGGCACGACAGCAGCAGTTGACTACCTGGCATCAATCGGCGAACTATTTGGCAGCAATTACTACGCTCAGAACGAGAGGTTCGACGGCCGGCGCCTCAACGTGCATGCCGCCATGAATTGTCTATTCGAGTACGAAAAGGAATTGGCCGGTGCGCTGATCGATGGATTACAGCAACTACCCGGCGTTCGGATTCAGGGCATCACTGCCAAGGACGCCATGGCCAGGCGTGTCCCCACCATATCTTTCACGGTCGATGGCGTCGCGCCGGCATCGATTGCTGAATCCCTGGCAAAGAAAAACATTTTCGTCTGGAATGGTCACAACTATGCTGTCGAGCCCGCAAAGGCTCTGGGGATCTATGATGTTGGCGGTGCGATTCGAGTGGGGCCCGTGCACTACAACACCAAATCTGAAGTAGACGCTATTTTGATCGCATTGGACGAAATCCTGCCCCGCGAAGCCGTGGCATAAATTTCGAAACTACAGTCTCATCGACTATACTTGCTCTCAACGGCGTCCTTCCAGGCGCTTCTTAAGAACAACAAGAGGGGAATTCAATGAAGAGGTTTTTGATAACGCTGGCTACCGGCGGCCTCGTGCTTGCGGTTGGCCTGAACAATGCTGTCGCACAGGATGACGACGATGATGACGGCGCTGCGGCGGTTGAGGTCTTCACCTGCAGCTATGCCGACGGCAAGTCCCGAGCCGATCTTGATCCAGTCATCGCAAAATGGAACGACTGGGCCGATGATCAGGGATACGAGGACTATTCGGCATGGACCATGGAGCCGTTCTATGCCAGTCCCGAGCAGGATTTCGACGTCATTTGGATGGGCGTAACGGATACTGGACAAGGCATGGGCGTTGTACAGGACAAGTGGATCGCGAATGGCGGAGATTTGGCAGCGGAGTTCGACGCCGTTTCTCCCTGTGATGCGCACAGCTTGTTCGCAGCCGTGAATATTAAGAAGCCACCCGAGCGCGAAGATCCATCGGGTGTCGTAATCGCTTTTAGTGATTGCACCATCGGCGAGGGTCATAGCTTTAGCGAGGAAGTCATGCCGGCGTTACAGGCATGGAGCGAGTTCCGATCCAGTCACGGCTCGACCGCCGGGCATTGGGTATTCTTCCCGGTATATGGTGGCGGTGGTGAGGAATATGATTTCAAATTTGTTGCCAGCCACGCCAATCATGCAGAGGCAGGTGCCGACTTCGACAATTACGATCCTGCCAAGGCCAGGGAAATTTTCCCAAGAGGCCTGCTCGATTGCGACTCGTCACGATCCTACAATGCCACGAACGTGCGTATGGCAGAGAGCGACGACGAATAGAATAAGGGAAAGTTAAACAAAAGCGGCGGGCCTGGCCCGCCGTTTTTTTATCGCAAAACAAGAAAGGCCGCATTGCTGCGGCCTTCCGTGAGATTGATATCTCGAAAATTGAATCCTAAAAAGAGTAGTGCTCCATCATCTTTGTCAGATCCAAGGTTTTCGTTGATATCCTAATACACTCACTAGACATTGGATCACCTCCTTTTCATTGCCAGCCCACGGCTAAGTATCTAACTAAAAGACCAAAAAGCCAAGATCTGCTTAATCGCCGCTGACCGCGCGGCGGAGTGCCGCTCGTGCCAGCAACCGGGTCGAATCGAGTGTAGGCAGCGCAGAATTCGTGTCATCGATGATCAATGGAATCTCCGTACAGCCGAGAATCGCGGCATCGCAGCCGGATTCTTTCGATCGTTCGATGACACCCTGGAAGTAAGCAGTCGCCTCCGGCTTGAATGTGCCGCAAACCAGCTCATCCATAATGATTCGGTTCATTTCGTTGCGTTCGTCCCTATCCGGACGAACAAACTCCAAGCCACAGGCGGCAAGCTTTTCGGGGTACACATCACTGTCGATGAGCCATCGTGTGCCGGTCAAGACCAGACGTCGGAATTTGCGATCAACCGCTTCTTTCGCCACAACCTCGGCAATATGTATCCATGGCAGCGGTGAGCGAGGTTCTATGTCCGGGAGTGCCTGATGAATCGTGTTGTCAGGGCAGAT
>CAYLSX010000087.1:0-8824 GCA_964386685.1 uncultured Woeseiaceae bacterium
GTCGCCAGCACCAAGGCGAATGTTGCAAATCGAATAGCACGTTGCCTGCGCCGTCTCATCGCAATCAGGCTGCTTAGTTCCGGACCAGTTCCGGCCGCCGGGCCGGAGTAACCTGCAAGGATTGGCTGAAACGGAGATCCTTGGTATCGGTAACTTCTGCGGTAAGTTCGCCCTCACTTTCCGGCACAAAGAAAAACCTGAAGCTGGGGTTCTCGCTGATACCGAACCCGGTCTCAGCCGAAAAAACGTCCTCGCCTTCGAAACTGACTTTGACGTGCCGGACGAAATGGGCTGGTGCATACAGATGCGTCGCCTGGTCCATCTGCATTCCACTCAGGTTCGGATGACTGATCATCAGCTGGGCCGCTGTCGGTTCGGCGATTGACGAGACGCCATTCGTCTTCAATTTGATTTTCCCGAGGCGCGCCATCGCTGCATCAAGGTCGGAACCGGCAGGCGCAGAGCAACCGCCGGTCGCTTTAATGAAACGCCGGCTCATAGTTAACTCACCGTCATTCGTTTCTGCGATCGCGCGTATCGGGCTGTAGGCATTGACCCGCACCCGCAATGCCAGGTCTGCACGGCCGCTTTTCGGGGTAAAGTGAAATTCGCCGATCAATGGCCCCGGATTCTTGTCGATGAACAGGTAAATGGTCTGGATATAGCGTTCGTCCGTTTGCGGAATCTGCGCCGTGATCGATACCGGTACGATGGCCGCGTCTTCGGCACGCTGTGGCGCATTCAGCACGATGAACTCATCCGATTGGGTAATAGGGCGGTCGCCGAAGTAAGCGTGTCGCAAACCTCCGCTCCAGACCATGTCTTCTTCGACAGCTGTTGCCTCGCCCACGATCGGAGCAAGCATCATCAACAGGCTCGCACGACCGAGCAGACCGGCGAACGCGGCGCGACGTGCATTGTTTCTCATCCCGTCAATCCTCCCATTCCAGCTCCGCATATGCGGCGCCCACATTGCGCCGGTGGTAGCGGTTAAACAGCAGCCAGTCCCCGGACCCTGCCTGGCCAATATTATCCTGCGCTGAGGCCAAATCACCACCGTTCGCAATCCAGGCCCGGACGTGCTGCCGCAGCCGGCTCAGATAGCGCAGTGTCGGCTCGGCAGCCTGGGGCCAGGTTGCGCGTACCGGGCCATGGCCTGGCACGACGTAATCCAGGGAATCGCCGCTCATATCCTCGAGTTCGACGATCCAGCCATTGATGCTGCCGTCAATAACCGGTATATGCTCGAGGAAGACAAGATCGCCGAGAAAAGCCGTCTTCGTAGCCTCGTCGACGACGCTGATATCGTGGTCCGTATGGGCGCTTTTGTGGGCACTAAGGATCATTACTCTGCCGCCAATATCCAATTTGACTACGCCAGTCACCGTGCGTTCCGGGAAAATGAAGATCGATTCGTGCAGCGCCCTGCCCTCGTATGCGGATGCCCGTTCGAGGTAAGTATCACCACGCAGTGCCATCGCCCGAGGCAGTTTCGCGTGACCGACAAATTCCACCCCGGGTCCCCGAAATGCCAAGTTGCCCAGCAGATGATCCGGATGGACATGCGTATTGATTACGTAACAGACAGGCAGATCGGTCACCTCGCGGATCGCACAATCCAGAGCTTGCCCTTCGGCGAGGCTACCACCCGTATCGACGACGGCAACGCAGCGATCGCCGACCACAAAACCGATGTTCGCAATCTGCTCACCTTCAAATACGACGGCAGCATGCCCGGGCCGAACGTAAACACCAGAAGCCACCTGCACGACCTGAGCCGATTTCGAGCAGTATGTCGGCGTCCGTACATTGACCGCGCTGCAGGAAATCGTGCAAAGTATGCAAGTCAGTTGTATCGTCAATAGCCTGGTGGCGATGGATTTGTGTTGATGGCTTGGCATTAATTCTCCCAAGTCTATAGAATTCCAATGGCTTTCGTCGTGGCCGCAGCTTAATTATCCTCGCAGGACCATCGATTCATCTGCCCTGCGCCGGGCCAATTGGTCATAAAGATTTTTAGACTTAGTCTAGATGCGATAAGCTGCGCGACCCGCGGATGAGAATAAGAAAATGAAGCGAGATTGCAGGAATCAGGCATGGAGAGGATTGGCCTTCATTGCAGCGATACCGTTCACCGGTAGCAGCGTCGTGTTCGCCGATCCAGTGGCTCAGGATACCGATGCCACGCGACTGGAGGAAATCATCGTTCGTGCGACGCGCATGGACAAACCTATCAACGAGATTCCTGCGGCGATCAGCGTCATCAGCAAGGACGAAATTCAACGTGGCCGCCAGCAGCTTGGCCTGGACGAATCGCTCTCCGGCATGCCCGGCGTATTCATATCGGACCGCTATAATTTCTCGCGAGACCTGCGCATTTCGATCCGTGGTTTCGGCGCTCGCTCGGCTTTCGGCGTCCAGGGTGTCAAGATTCTTGTCGACGGCATACCTGAAACACTGCCGGACGGACAGAGCAATACCGACGGTATCGATCTCGGTTCGACACAGCGAATCGAGGTCATCCGCGGGCCGTCATCTTCGCTGTATGGCAATGCGTCCGGCGGCGTCATCAACATCACTTCGGAACGGGGCCCCTCCGTCCCCTTCGTCGAAACGCGCCTGACGGCCGGGGATTTCGGCTTTAATCAAGTCCAGTTCAAAGCCGGCGGCGAGACCGGACGCCTGAACTATCTGCTCAACATTTCGGACATGCAATATAACGGCTACCGTGCTCATAGCCAGACGGAAAACACATCACTAAACGCCAGATTCGCGTTTGCGATTGACGACGAGTCGGAATTTGGAGTGGTTCTCCATTCGACTGATCAGCCTGTGGCCAAGGACCCTGGCGGAATCAGTCTGCCACAGGCGCAGGCAGACCCCAGGTCGGCACGTCAGCGAAATGTGGACTTCGACACGGGTGAGGTCATGGACCAGCAACGACTGGGCCTGACTTACCGGAAATCGTTCGGCGAGCGCCATGAGATCCGCCTCCGAAATCACTACGTGTCGCGGGACTTCGCCAACAAGCTGCCGTTTGCCGGTGGTGGTTCCACGCAGTTCGAGCGGTTCTTTGTCGGTGGCGGCGGAACATACGCTTACGACGGCGAGCTGTGGGGTCGGCCAAACACCTTGATGGTCGGCATGGATCTGGATCGTCAGGACGATGACAGGCGACGCTTCGATAACAATATGGGTGTTATCGGACCGATGATTTCACACCAGGACGAGGTAGTGACAAATTTCGGCGTGTTCGTGCAAAACGAGATTACGCTGAATGACAAGTTTGCTTTGACCCTCGGTCTTAGATACGACGAAATCAAGTATGACTTCGACGACAAATTTCTCAGCGACGGAGATGACTCGGCGGAGCGCACCATCGATGAAGTGAGCCCGATGATTGGCATTGTCTATTCTCCGACGGAAGCGACCAGTTTCTACGGAACGATATCCACGGCCTTCGAATCGCCGACAACAACGCAACTGGCGAACCCGAGTGGTTTGGGTGGTTTCAACCCCGACATCGAGCCGCAGCTTGCAACCAATTATGAAATCGGCGTCAGAGGGGCAATTGGGCAACGAAGCAGCTACGAGCTGGCACTGTTTTCCATGGATGTCGAGGACGAGTTGATCGTATTTGAAGTGGGCGGGCGCGATGTCTACGAAAACGCCGGCGAATCATCACGCAAAGGTGTCGAGATGTCCTTTGCGAGCGAGCCGATCGATGGGCTGAGGTTCACGCTGGCCTACACCTACTCGGATTTTGTGTTCGATCGGTTTATCGATGACAACGGCAACGACCATTCGGGTAATACGATTCCCGGTATTCCTAAAAACCTGCTCCGCGGCGAGGTCGCGTACACGCACTCTTCGGGGTTCTACGCAGCCATCGATGCGCTTAATGTCGGCAGCATCTATGCGAAGAACGACAACTCAGTTTCGATAGAGTCCTACACTGCGCTCAATTTGCGAACCGGGCTTGCCGACTGGCGGCTGGGTAACTGGCAACTCGAACCCTTTGTCGGCGTGAATAATCTGACGGACCAGAGCTACTCTTCGGAAATTCGTATCAATGCCTTTGGTGGCCCGCCGTTTGGTCCGCCGGACGGTGCCCGCTACTACGAGCCGGCACCGGATCGTAATTTCTACGGAGGTCTGGCGATTCGCTACAATTTCGGTAGGCGACAACAATAAGGCGCGAGCAATTCCTTAGGGAGGGAATAGAAAATGCAGTCAAAAGCAGCCGTTGCCTTCGAGGCCGGAAAACCACTGTCAATCGAAACTGTCGATGTGGATGGGCCTAAAGAGGGCGAAGTCCTGCTGCGGGTCGTCGCCAGCGGCGTTTGCCATACGGACGCGTTCACACTGTCCGGCGAAGATCCCGAGGGCCTGTTCCCGACGATCCTCGGGCATGAGGGTGGCGCCGTCGTCGAAGAACTTGGCGCCGGTGTAAGCAGCGTTAAAGTAGGCGATCACGTCATTCCCCTGTACACGCCCGAGTGCGGCGAATGTGATTTCTGCACCTCAGGCAAAACGAATCTGTGTCAGGCGATCCGGGTCACTCAAGGCCAGGGCGTCATGCCCGACGGCACCTCACGGTTTTCCCAGAACGGCAAGATGATTCACCACTACATGGGGACATCGACGTTCTCGGAATACACGGTTGTACCGGAGATCGCCGTTGCAAAAATCAGCAAGGATGCACCGCTGGACAAAGTGTGCTTGCTTGGCTGTGGAATCACGACCGGTGTCGGTGCGGTTCTGAACACGGCGAAGGTCGAGCCGGGATCGACGGTAGCGGTGTTCGGTCTGGGCGGTATCGGACTCAGCGTCGTGCAGGGTGCCGTCATGGCGAAAGCCAGCCGCATTATCGCGATCGATCTGAATCCTGCCAAATATGATATGGCTAAGGCCCTCGGCGCAACGGATTTCGTAAATCCGAAAGAGCACGACGCGCCCGTTCAGGATGTCATTGTCGATCTGACCAACGGTGGCGTTGACTATTCTTTCGACTGCACCGGCAATGTCGAGGTGATGCGCGCAGCGCTTGAATGCTGTCACAAGGGTTGGGGCGAATCGACGATCATCGGTGTTGCCGGTGCCGGTCAGGAAATTTCGACCCGGCCGTTCCAGTTGGTCACGGGCCGCGTCTGGCGCGGCACTGCCTTCGGTGGCGTCAAGGGACGCAGCGAATTGCCCGGCTATGTCGATAATTACCTCCAGGGAAAACTGAAGGTGGACGAGATGGCGACACACACGATGCCCATCGAGGAGATCAATCACGCCCTACATTTAATGCACACGGGCGAGAGTATTCGTTCAGTGGTGACGTTCTAGGAATGACAGACCGGGGAAAATGTCGTGTCGGCCGGTGTCCGGCCACGTTGCATCGAGCCGGCTGGCATAAAAGACGATTCGAAACATGCCGCGATGGCCCGAAAGTACAAAATTTTAGGCATTGACTATGTCTCAGTTAAGCTGACACGAAATATCAGATTGAATTCATAGTTCATTCAGTATCTGTTTCCGCTTCATAGCGTATTCCTCGTCACTGATCAAGCCTTTATCTTTCAATCGACCGAGTACGGTCAATCGCTCCTCAATAGAATCTGGTGCTCTTGCTGGTGCTGCAGCAGCAGGATGGCTTGGGCTCGCTTCTTCGCTACCCAGTATATCTAATATTTCCTCGCGCTTTCTTGCCTGTTCCTCTGACTTTTGCAATTTTGCTTTCATATCCAAGGCTTCCGACACTGATTTCAAATCGATCACTAACCAATTATTCCGATCAGTTCCCTCTATTTGTTTATTCTCAATGCCCTGGACTGTAATAATAGGTTTCTCTAATCCTTTGGATCTTTTTGTACGTCTACCATGATCGAAATTGTAACGAACAATCCCAACGTGAGTCGGATCATAGACTGCTTCAAAGCCCTCATCTGCGCCCCGATCATATTCACCAATAATAATGTTTAATTTTTCGTCTTTATAAAACGCCCTGCCAGCCACAAATAATCGGTTTGCTTTCAAACTAAGTAATTTTCTCGACCTCCTATCCAGAGCGAAGTTAATATCCTGATTCGATTTGGCATTTGCTAACCCTTTTGCAAGGTTTTGACTCAGCACATCGATCTGTTCAACTGTGAATATTGATTGTCGTTCTTGATCCGCATCAGAACGATCATTTTCCAGAAATCTTAAAGAACCCAAAGCCCTGCTTATCTCCTCCATCTTCAAGACAACGGGATGATCATTTTCGCCAAAATTTGAACTGTCCTGTTCAGCATATTTAACATATACATTCCTGCCTGTTTCCCAAATAACGCCCTCATCGTCTGACAGGTTAATTGCGATAACAGAACCAGGCAAAAATATCTGGAAAATGAAATATAAGATAATGATTTTATTATTTACTATTTTCATAATGACCGAGAATCAAATAGCCTATGCAGAAACTAGCACTTGGAAAGAGCGATCGTCAAATCTGCTGCATAGCCTCAAATCATGCGGCGAAGCCGCGTAGCTTTCGCCAATTCTTCTCGGCCAAATAGCGTTTGCGTTTCATTGATCTTGCCCATGGCATAGATCTCTGCAATATGCCCCCACAATAGCGCTAAAAAGAATAAAAATAGAGTCTGTGACTCTGTCTCGGTTCGCCTGACACGAAACAGGCCCGTTGTGTTCTGCTACGTCGTGGCAGCGTTCACAAAAAAAGCCTCCGAAGAGGCTTTTTTTTACTGCAACAAAACTGTCTGAAACTAACATGAACCTCAGAAGAAAAAGACCATACCAAATGTAACAGTAGTAAGGTCTTCTGCAGCACCATAAAGTGCTAGAGCAGTAGCATCACCCTCCACATCAAGCGAGAGATTTTCATACTTCAAATAGACGATCAACTTGCTACCGAAGTACTGGTCGACAGACAAACCGATATGTTCGACCTCAGAGCCAGTGATGCCGTCAACGTTACCGGAGCCATATTGGTCATTGTACGTCGCGTATTCGAAGTAGAGGGCAGTATCGCCAATACTCGAAAACTGTCTCTTGATACCACCTTTGAACCAATAGGCGTCGGTATCATGACCAGTTCCGGCAACCGCACCATCAGCTTCTTCAAACTGAACAGCGAGCGTACCAAACAGTCCCGTATCTTCATGCATCAGACCGCCTTGTATTTGAATGTTATCAGCGCCGCCAGTCGCGCCGACAACCGAGCCGCCATCTGAGTTAGTAGCGTAGCCAACATGCAATACAGCATTCAGATTGCCGAGTTTGCCGTTGTATTTAGCGGCGATATCGACGATATCGTCATTGGCATAACCGACTGCCACGCTAACATCACCAAATGCCGGAAAGTCATATCGAACACCCTGACGATAAATACCGTTACAGTCTATACCGATACCAGCAACACCAGTCAGTATATTACTGGTCAGACAGTTCAGAAAGCTACCCCAAACTGTGTTGCTTGCGCCAGCACCTAAACCCCGGATGAAGAAACCATTTCCCCGGAACACGGGAGAGATACCGGACCATAGGGTCAGTGAAGGATCCGCCAGTACCGCGATATTGTCAGTCGGCATAGATTGCAGACCAACGGTAAGCTTACCCCAGTCACCACCGAAATATGCGCTGCTGCCAAGTACACCGATACTGTCGCCGAAGACGGTGTCGGTATTATCTTGGTTAGCAGAAATTAATGGTGTGTTTGAAGATTGTGGTTCGAGAATGACTTCAAATCCAGCAGTAGTTATGAAATTTCCTTTCAGATTTGTAGAGCCGGCAAGTGTAATACGGCTACCCAGAGTCGTACCATTATCAGAGAGCTGTGCAACACCGCTGTCTATGCCATCGTCCCAGGATGTCACACCTTCGTTGATCCAACCTGAAATGCTCCAGGAGGGACCCTCCTCCTCCTCCTCTTGAGCCATTGCTGTCTGTAAAGAAGAAAATATGCTCGCTGCCGCGATCAGACACACTCCTTTTATTAATTTTCTTTTGTTCACTTGAATATCTCCCCTTATTGACGCGAAGAAAAACTTGAGTTGTCTTTCTTACACTAAAATCTACTAGCTTAAGTTTTCTCGATCCTTGACTCTGCGCCGGTTAAGCTGACGCGAAACAGCAGTATTAGCTGCTCCTAGCATCGGCACCAGGCTGGCAGCAAAGATCGGATCCTACTTTCGATTTGTGATCGCGATACACCCCCTTAATGGTTGCTTTAGTCCCAACTGGAAAATTCCAGCTCATGATCCGTACGATATGTTTGGCTCTATTGGCCTCCCAATCTCGTTGAACAAGAAGCTACATGCCCGTGCTGAAGCCGGTTTTTCCCTGAACTTCGTCATCGCATTTATCAGGCGCGAGAATTTTTCAGCCGTGCTTCATTAACGTTATTAATTGGCAAAACCGCAGCACACATTGCTATTTTTGCCATATTACATTATGTATAGCATTATGAGCGTTCATTTCGACATCGTCTTGTATAACAAGAACTTACGGCCCGCAGGCACCCGACCGCGGCACCCTTACCCCTCAAACGCCTCAGATGCCAGCGTTGCCAGTCGCCGTCGGAATGTGATCACGCCAGTCCCTGGACTTGCCGCAATATCGTATTCCAAACAGGTGGCCGGCCATTCTTTTAGGCTGCGTAGCAAAGCAATTAATAGAGATTTCGCAGGATCTCTAGGCAATACCGAATGAGGTACGTCCTCCCGCTTCTTGCCATTGTTTTGCTGGCTGATTTCGCAGGCGCCGAAGTCACGAATATCACAGTGCGCGTCGTCGCGCGAAATGCACAGTACGTCGGCGACCTGGTCGACGGTGC
>CAYLSX010000088.1:0-1721 GCA_964386685.1 uncultured Woeseiaceae bacterium
GGGGCGCCGAAGGCGCAACTCGCTCGGAAACGCTCAGGCACACGGACTGACTATCCTGATCAGCTCTGGAGAGAGGCCGAAAGGTCCACCGAAGGGGTATGCGGCCTTACGTTGTCAGGGTGCGCGATCTCTCAGGTCACCGGACAGAGGGGCGGCAGATCGAATTTTTAAGATTCGGCCTGCCGCTTTTTTTATGGGTGACCTTGAGGAACAAGAATGGGGTTGAAAACACCACTTTATTCGAAGCACGTCGAGGCCGGTGCACGCATCGTCGACTTCGGCGGCTGGGATATGCCGCTGCATTACGGCTCTCAAATCGAGGAGCATCACGCCGTCAGAAAAAATGCAGGTGCATTCGACGTGTCGCACATGACCGTCGTCGATCTGCAGGGTGAGAAGACAAGCGAGTTCTTGCGCTACCTGCTCGCCAATGATGTTGCCAAACTGAAAGATCCGGGCAAGGCACTTTACACCTGCATGCTGAATGCCGACGGCGGCGTTATCGATGACCTCATCGTCTATTTCCTGGAGCCGACGCGATTTCGACTCATCGTCAATGCCGCGACACGAGAGAAAGACGTCGCGTGGATCACGCAACTGGCTGAATCGTTTGCGGTCGATGTCACAGAGCGAGCAGAGCTCGCGATGATTGCTGTACAGGGGCCGAATGCGCGTGAGCTGGCGAGTGCTGTTGTGCCAACCGAGTATCGGGATGCGGCACTTGCATTGAAGCCTTTCTTCGGACTCGAGGCGGGCGACTGGTTCATTGCACGCACTGGCTACACGGGCGAAGACGGTTGGGAAATCGTCATGCCGGCGGGCGATGCAGAGTCGGCGTGGCAGGCATTACTCGACGCGGGCGTTGTGCCCTGCGGACTCGGCGCCAGAGACACCTTGCGTCTCGAAGCCGGAATGAATCTTTATGGCACGGACATGGACGGCACGACTTCGCCGCTGGAGTCGGGTCTCGGCTGGACGATTGCCTGGCAGCCTGCGGATCGTGACTTCATCGGCCGGGACGAACTGGCCAGGGTCCGCGAGAATGAAGACAGGCAGAAATTTGCGGGCCTGCTGCTCGAGGACAAGGGCGTCCTGCGAAACCATCAGCGGGTCGTCGTTGATGGTGTTGGTGAAGGCGAGATCACGAGTGGCGGCTTCTCACCGACGATGCAGCGCTCGATTGCACTCGCGCGCCTGCCTGCCGGTAAATACGAACAGGCAGCGGTCGAGGTGAGGGGTAAACTGCTCGCCGTACGAGTCCTGCGGCCGCCTTTTGTGCGAAATGGAAAGGCATGCATCGATATTTAAATCCAAGGGGAGACGAACAATGAGCGAATTGCCAGGCGATCTTCGATATACGAGCGAACACGAATGGCTGCGTCCCGAAGAGGACGGCAGTGTCACCATCGGCATCACCGATCACGCACAGTCTGCGCTTGGGGATCTCGTATATGTCGAACTGCCCGAGGTGGGCCAGGATCTCGAGAGCGGCGGCGAGATGGCTGTCGTAGAGTCGGTCAAAGCGGCGTCTGATGTTTATGCGCCGGTCTCCGGCTCGGTGCTGGCCGTAAATGACGAACTGGCGGACGACCCGGAGAAGATCAATGCCGATCCTTACGGAGACGGCTGGATTGTTCGCATTCAGGCGACGGACGGCATCGACTCGGGTGACACGATGGATCCGGACGCCTACCAGGCGTTACTCGATGAATTAGAGGCCT
>CAYLSX010000088.1:1821-8774 GCA_964386685.1 uncultured Woeseiaceae bacterium
ATGCCGTTCATACCGCACACCGAAGAAGACGTTAAGGAAATGCTTGCCGCGATAGGCGCGCCGGACATCGACAGTCTGTTCGATGAAATTCCTTCAGAACTCTTGATCGAGGATCTCGATGGCGTGCCTGAGGCAATGACCGAAATGGAAATCTCGCGGCTGATGCACGCGCGTGCCGCAAAGGACGGGTCACCGCTTTCGTTTATCGGCGCCGGCGCATACGAGCACCATATTCCGACTGCGGTCTGGGATATTGCGACGCGTGGCGAGTACTACAGCGCTTACACGCCGTATCAGGCCGAAGCCAGCCAGGGAACCTTGCAAACGATTTACGAATACCAGTCGATGATCACCAGCCTGACGGGACTCGATGTGAGTAATGCGTCGCTGTATGACGGCGCGTCCGGACTCGCCGAGGCAGCGCTGATGGCCGTCAGAGCAAATCGCAAGGCCACTTCAAAACGCGTCTTGCTCGCGTCGGGTGTCAATCCGGTCTATCAAAAAGTTGCGGCGGCGATTGCCGGCAGCCAGGGTCTGACGTTTGATCGTCTGCCGCTCGATACGAACAGCGGTACGGTGAATCTCGATGCCCTGAATGATCAGGAAGCACCCGTCGCCGTCGTCATACAGCAACCATCATTCTTCGGCACCCTGGAACAGAT
This sequence comes from uncultured Woeseiaceae bacterium, assembly GCA_964386685.1. Taxonomy (GTDB): domain Bacteria; phylum Pseudomonadota; class Gammaproteobacteria; order Steroidobacterales; family Woeseiaceae; genus JACZWL01. The sequence continues at coordinate 2,484 of CAYLSX010000088.1, forward strand.
CGATGAGTTAACGGACTGGGCACACTCGCAAGGCGCACTGGTGATCGCCATCGTTAATCCGACGTCGCTGGCCATTCTCAAAGCACCGGGCGACTGGGGAAGCGAAGGTGCCGATATCGCCTGTGGCGAGGGCCAGCCGCTGGGCGTGCCGCTGTCATCGGGCGGACCTTATTTCGGGATCATGGCCTGTAAGCAAAAATTCGTGCGGCAGATGCCGGGTCGTATTGTCGGACGGACTACGGATCTCGACGATGAATGCGGTTTTACGCTAACGCTGCAGGCTCGTGAGCAACACATCCGCCGGTCCAAGGCGACGTCAAATATCTGTACAAATCAAGGGCTTATGGTTACCGCAGCCACGATTTACATGTCGTTGCTCGGCAGCCAGGGGCTGTCTCGGGTGGCGCTGGCATCTCACAGCCAAACGGCAGAACTGGTCAACTTGCTTGCGGCGATCAATGGCGTCGAAGCGTTGTTCGACGGGCCACATTTTCACGAGGCGGGCGTGCGACTTGACCGGCCGGTCGCTCCGGTCCTCGACGCGCTGGCCGCGCGAGATATACTCGGCGGTTTCGACCTCTCACAATATTTTCCGGAACTCGGCAATGCGCTGCTCGTCTGTGCGACAGAAACCAAGACGACAGCTGACCTGGAAGCGTATGCCGATGCGTTGCAGGAAATCATGAACGCGGGCAACGTAAGGAGCGCCTGAGCGATGGCAAAAGTGCAACATGAGGGCGGGAGTTATCGAACCCACGGGGAACTGCCAAGTGTCGGTAGCAGGGCGCCTGACTTCTCCCTGGTCAATATCGATCTCAAGGACGTCACGCTCGCGAACTGGCTCGGCATGCGCAAGATATTCAATATCTTTCCAAGTATCGACACGCCGGTCTGTGCGACTTCGGTTATCGCATTCGATAAGTACTCCAAAGATTATGACGACGTTGCGGAGTTGATGATCTCGTATGACTTGCCGTTCGCGCACAGTAGGTTTCGCGACAAGCATGATCTGCAGCGGGTGGTCGGCTTGTCCGCCATTCGCCACATGGGGTTCGGCGAAAATTACGGTGTGCAAATCGTGGAAGGGCCGCTCGCCGGCATGTTTTCGAGAGCGGTTGTGGTGCTCGATGAAAACAACACGGTCGTTCACGAGGAACAGATTGAGGACATGGCGAAAGAACCCAACTATGCAGCGGCGTACCAGGCGCTCGGCATTCAAATAGAAGACTGACTCAAGATGAGCGAACCATTAATTTTCGAAAAATCCCGAGCGGGTCGCTGGGCATTCGCTCAGGCGCCGGCGGAAGCCGCTAGAGCCGGCATTCCGAAAGCGTTTCTCAGAGAAGAAGCGGCGGCACTTCCCGAGGCCTCAGAGTTGCAGGTCGTAAGGCATTTCACTCGCTTGTCGCAAATGAATTTCTCCATTGACACGCAGTTCTATCCGCTCGGTTCCTGCACCATGAAATACAACCCGCGGGCATGCAATGCGCTGGCAATGCTGCCTGGGTTCATGCACAGGCATCCGCTGGGCCCGGTGAGTCACGGCCAGGGCTTTCTCGAGTGCATGTACGAACTTCAGGAAATGCTGAATTCGGTGACCGGCATGAAAGCCGTGTCGCTTACGCCGATGGCCGGCGCGCAAGGCGAGCTGGCAGGGGTTGCGATGATTCGCGCCTATCATGTCGCCAGGGGTGATCATCAACGAAACGAGATTATCGTTCCGGACGCGGCGCACGGCACCAACCCGGCGACAGCGACGATGTGCGGCTGCGTCGTACGTGAGGTGCCGACAAACAAGGACGGCGACCTCGATATCGAAGCGCTTAAGGATGCGCTCGGGCCAAACACGGCCGGTATCATGCTGACCAATCCGTCCACGCTCGGCGTTTTTGAACGCCGCATCATGGAAATCCAGAAGCTCGTGCACGAAGCGGGTGGGCTGCTTTACTACGACGGTGCGAATCTGAATGCCATTCTCGGCAAAGTAAGGCCGGGTGACATGGGCTTCGACGTCATTCACCTGAATCTGCACAAGACATTTTCGACACCGCATGGTGGTGGTGGACCCGGTTCTGGTGCCGTCGGTGTCGGCGAGCGCCTGTTGCCGTTCATGCCGGTGCCGGTCGTCGGCAAGACGGAAGACAACGGCGAGGCTAAATACGACTGGTTGACGGAAGACGATCTGCCACAGAGCATCGGCCGCTTGTCCGGTTTCATGGGCAACGCCGGTGTGCTGTTAAGGGCGTACGTCTACATGCGTATGGTAGGCCGCGACGGCATGCGGCGGATTGCCGAGTTTGCGACATTGAACGCAAATTACCTGCAGGCAAGGCTGCGCGATGGGGGCTTCGAACTCGCGTTTCCGGAGCGACGCGCAAGCCATGAGTTCATCGTCACATTGAAGTCCCAGGCCAGGTCCATCGATCTGACGGCAATGGATGTCGCCAAGGCCCTGCTCGATCACGACTTCCATGCGCCGACCACCTACTTCCCTTTGCTGGTCCCGGAATGTTTGCTTATCGAGCCGACCGAAACGGAAAGTAAAGAAACCCTCGACCGATTCGTTGACGCGATGATCTCGATCGCCCAGGATGCCAAGGGCGAAGGGGCGGCGCACAAGAAAGCGCCGTACACTATGCCGGTGCGGCGACTGGATGACGTGAAAGCCGCAAGGAATCTGGATCTAGCCTACAAAGCTCAGCCGGAGTAGGCGCGGTTCTCACTGAAAAAGTGAACCGGACTGGCTTCTTCCAGTCCAGAGGACATATGAAAGCTAAATCATCGCTCGTTTTAATCCTGATTTGTCTTGGCACTCAGGCCTTCGCAGAAGAGCCTGCATGGATTGGCACCATTGAGCGCATTTCATCCGGTGTCGTGTCCATCCGCGTCGACAGCACCCGGGCGTTCGATACGGAGTGGAACTCCTCGACACAGGCAACGGGTTTCGTGGTGGACGCGAAGCGTGGGCTGATTCTGACGAACCGCCACGTTGTGACAGCCGGTCCGGTCGTAGCAGAAGCCATCTTCCTCAACAATGAAGAAGTGCGGTTGACGCCGATCTATCGCGATCCGGTGCACGACTTCGGTTTTTTCAGTTACGACCCGAGCGAGCTGCGTTATATCGAGCCGACAGAGCTGCCTCTGGTGCCGGGTGCCGCCAGCATCGGTCGCGAGATACGGGTGATCGGCAACGACGCCGGCGAGCAGCTCTCGATTCTTTCAGGAACGATCGCCCGCCTGGACAGAAAGGCGCCGGACTACGGTCGCGGCAAGTACAACGACTTCAATACCTTCTATTTTCAAGCGGCATCGGGGACATCGGGTGGCTCGTCCGGATCGCCGGTACTCAATATCGACGGGGAGGTCGTTGCGCTAAACGCAGGCGCCAACAATTCTGCTGCAAGCAGCTTCTTCCTGCCGCTGGATCGTATCGATCGGGTTCTAAAACTATTGCAACAAGGTAAGGCCGTTTCGCGTGGTACGCTGCAGACTGTTTTCGAGCTCAAGGCTTACGACGAGTTGGGCAGGCTCGGCCTTACCGAGCAGACGGAAACACTCGTTCGCTCGGCCAATCCGGATCAGACCGGCATGTTGACGGTTGAGCAGGTTATCCCTCAGTCGGCTGCCGACGGCAAGCTGGCGCCAGGCGACATCCTGGTACGCGTCAATGGCGAACTCATCACCGAATTCGTTCCGCTCGCCGCGATACTCGATGACAGCGTCGGCAAGGAAATTACGATTGAGCTTGAACGAGGCGGGCGCAGCCTGAGCGAAACGATACTGGTCGTTGATCTTCACGACATATCTCCCGACGAGTACCTGGAATTCGGTGATGCGATCATTCACAACCTCTCATATCAGCAGGCGCGCCATTACAACCGCAGCGCCAGTGGCGTGTACGTGGCGAATCCCGGCTATGCATTGTCGAGGTCGGCAATTCCCAGGGGTGCGGTAATCGACGAAGTCGGCGGAAAGCCGGTAGAAAACATCTCCGATATCGAGAAAATTCTCGATGGACTGGGCGACCGCGATAAAACGACCCTCCGCTACAAGACCATTGACGATCCGCGCAACAGTATTGTGCGATCTTTCGAGATGGACAGGAGCTGGTTCCCGGCGCGGCGCTGTCATCGCGACGATGCAACGGGCACCTGGCCTTGCGAGGATCTGTCGCCCGGCCCCGGGCGCTCGGCAGCGGAATCCGGCAGCACCATTTTCAACGGCCACAGCGATCCGCGCGTACGAAAGATCGTGCCATCGCTCGTCGTCGTCAACTTCGACCTGCCTTACACGGTTTCAGGCGTGGCCGACCGTCATTACTACGGTACCGGCCTTATCGTCGATACAAAAAGGGGCCTCGTCGTCGTCGACAGAAACACGGTTCCCGTTGCGATGGGAGACGTAAGCATCACATTCGCCGGATCTCTCGAAGTTCGCGGCAAAGTTAACTACATCCATCCACTGCATAACGTGGCCGTCGTCTCTTACGACCCGGCGTCGATCGGCGACACGCCAGTCAAGGCAGCGTCATTCAACAGCGAGCCGGTTAACCCTGGCGACGAGGTTTGGGTAGTCGGCCTCAAAGGAGACCATCAACTCGTACACCAGGCCAGTACCGTGTCGTCCGTCGATCCGCTGACCTTGCCGCTGTCGCGAACCTTGAGATTTCGCGATTCGAACCTCGAGGGCATTGACCTCGTTAATGCGCCGCCGGACATCGATGGCGTGTTGCTCGACAAGCGTGGCCGCGTCAAAGGGCTCTGGTCCAGCTTTGCGATACAGGCCGGCAACGAATCCACACAATTCAATCGTGGCGTGGGCATCGATCTCGTCATGCAACTTCTCGACGTGGTGCGCGCCGGACGACCGCTATATTCGCTTGAGGCAGAAGTCGGCTATTCGCCATTGTTTGCTGCCCGCAAACTGGGCCTCGATGAGGATTGGCTGTCCCGACTCGAAGAATTCAACCCGCAGGGTCGTCGGGTACTCAGCATAAGTCGCCTCGTGGCGGGATCGCCGGCTTCAGAAATGCTTAGAAACGGCGACATGATACTGGCGATCGACGGGCAACTGGTCACGACATTCCGCGAGCTCGAGCGATCCGTGCAGAAACCGGAAGTCGAGGTAACGATCTGGCGCGACGGTGCAGAGCAAGAATTCAAAATTGAGACTGTTGCACTGGACGGGCTGGGAATAGAGCGGGCAGTATCGTGGGCTGGCGCATTGCTGCAAGACCCGCACCGGGCAATGGCCGCACAACGAGGCATTCATCCGTACGGCGTCTATATCGCGTTCTTTAGTTACGGGTCGCCTGCAACCCGATACGGGCTGTGGGCAGGGCGGCGGATCGTCGAGGTAGACGGTAAGGAAACACCCGACCTGCAGGCCTTTGTTGACGCGATCAGAGGCAAAAAGGACAAATCGGCCGTGCGCCTCAAGACGATCACATGGAATGGTGCGGCGGAAGTAATAACACTGAAGCTCGACAACCAATACTGGCCAGCCTATGAAATCAAACGCACCCAAGACGGCTGGCAGCGCATCGACATCGGTTAGCTGCCAAAACGCGGACAGTCGTCCACGAGCGTCGGCGCTTCTGATTTCTACAGCTCTCCTGATCGTCTCCGGGCTCGTCCTCGCACAGACACTCTATAAATACAAAGGCCCCGATGGCGAATGGGTCTACACCGACAGGGCGCCCGAAGATGTGGAGAGCCCGGTCGCCGAAACTCGCGATCTTCCAACCGGAGACAAAGATCCGGTGGTAACGGTGGACAGTCGCCTGGTCGGACGGCAAATTCAGTTGTACGCAAGAAATGACTTCTACGGGCCGGTTGAACTCGTGCTGGGGCTGGACGTGCTCGAGGGCGTCAAACTACCACCGCCCGAGCAATCCCTGCGTTGGGTCCTGCCGCCTCGCCGCGAAACTGAATTGATGCAACTTGACGCGCTGGACGACGCCACGGCGCCGTCTGTTAGCTACCGTTATCTGTACCTGCACGGCGACCCCGACTCCGAACACGACGTGGAGCGACCGTATCGGGCACCCTATGCATTGGCAAACGATTTCATGGTGTCGCAGACATATCCGATCGCCATAACACACAACACGGCCGACAGTTACTACGCAGTCGATTTCGTCATGCCTATCGGCACGGATGTTTATGCAGCTCGCGGAGGACTGGTGGTTGAAGTTGCAAGCACGAATTTTCGCGCCGGTACCGATCCGAAAGAGGAGGGTGCGTCGGCCAACCTGGTTCGCATACTGCACGAAGACGGCACGTACGCCAT
>CAYLSX010000089.1:0-8762 GCA_964386685.1 uncultured Woeseiaceae bacterium
ACCACTCGATCGATAATTCCGGTTCAAAGGGTTGCGGAGGGATACCGAGAAGAAACAAGCCGACGTGGTAGGCAAACACGAACATCGGCACCAACGTCAATGGATTCATCAGCAAGGTACCGATGATGGTTGCCGGGATATTGACCTTGAGGACAAGTGCCAGCAACACACCCAGCAATGTGTGCGCCGGGATCGGCGTGAATGCGACAAAGAGACCGAGCGAGAATCCCGGTACCACGGTCTTTCGTCGAACGCCCCAGTAGGCCGGGTGATGGAGCAGGTGACGAACCGGACTCAGATACCACTGCTGGCTGATCCTGTGCCGTTTGAACCCGAACTTCCTAAAAAACCGCCTTGGCATCCGTTGCTGAATCCGTTTCGATGAATGACGGCATCATAACGAGAAACCGCAGGGAAGCGGAGTATGGCATTGTTTTGCTTATGCGCGCTGGCGGGCGCCTATTCGCTGCAATTTTGCAGCGAATTGCCCGGGCCCGCCTGGCTCGGTGCCCTCGCTGTTGTGTCACTCTCGGCCATCGTCGTGCCTCAATTTCGGCTTGTTGGCGCGTTCCTGTCAGGGTTTCTTATTCTGGCGGTTGCCTCGCAATGCGTCATCAACGACAGGCTGAATCCTGACTTTGCCGGCGACTCGATTCGAATCGATGCGCGAGTCACTGACTTTGCAAAAAACAATGGCGCCTCTCTTAGCTTCCAGGTGTCGCCTGTCGGTCATGACGACCTGCCGCGACGCATCAGGCTGAGTTGGTTCGACGCGCCGACACAGCCATTCCTCGGTGAGACCTGGCAGTTCGAGCTGCGCTTGCGCCGGCCGCGGGGATTCTCAAATCCCGGCGGCTTTGACTACGAGGGTTGGCTTTTTCGTAAGGGCATCGGTGCGACGGGTTACGTCGTAAACGGATCGAAAAATTTTCGGCGCGATGATCGCTCTGTCGATCGGGTTTCCCGATTGCGTCAGCGTTTCGTCGCACGAGTCCGTGAACATTTGCCCGAGGATGATGCTGCTGCCGTGTTGATGGCCGTCGGTGTGGGCGGGCGACACTTTATTACGCGTGAGCAGTGGCAACGTTACGCGGCCACCGGAGTTAGCCATTTGATGGCGATATCCGGCTTGCATATCGGACTTGCCGCCGGTGGCGTATTTTTCCTGAGCTGGATCGTACTTGCTCTCGTTTGCCGTCGCAGCAACATCAGGGATCGCGCGGCTCTTATTGCGGCAATCGCTGCCTTTGCCTATGCAGAATTGTCCGGGTTTGCGGTACCAGCGCAGCGCGCCCTGTTGATGACGGTGATATTCGTCTTTGCAGGTCTCATTCGCCGTCAGGTATCCGCGGCGCGACTGCTCGCAATTTGCGCCCTTGTCATTTTGCTTTGCGATCCGCTCGCGGTCCTGGCACCCGGTTTTAAACTGTCGTTCACCGCTGTCGCGATATTGTTCTGGCATTTGCGTGTCACACGAGTACCGCAATTTGTCATCGACAACCGGCTGATCGGGACGATAGTAAATGCGGGACGGCGTTTAACTTCAACGCAAAGCGCATTGTTGTTCGGTCTTTTCCCGCTGACAGCGTTGTTATTCGATCGTGTCGCCGTTGTCGCGCCGATAGTCAATCTGCTTGCGTTGCCGGTATTCAATTTCGTTACCGTTCCCGCCTGTCTGCTCGGTCTGATTATGGACGGGCCGTTGCAGCCAGCCGGTAACATCGCGCTCGACGTTGCGCATTGGAGTATCGGCGTCGTACTTTGGCTCGTCCGACACGCAGCTGATTTGCCATTCGCAAGCTTTCACATCGCCCGGCCGCAAGGCCTATACGTCGTCGTGTTTTTATCTGTTTCGTTCTGGTCGTTGTTGCCACCCGGCTGGCCAGGTCGTCAGCTTGCGCTCGTCGCAGCACTTGCGACAATTCTCTACCGGCCGCAACCGCCGCCACAGGCGTGCATCGATCTTCATGTGCTGGATGTCGGCCAGGGTCTTGCGCTGGTTTTGCAAACACACACTCGCACTGCGGTCTTTGATGCCGGTCCGTCATTTCGCGGCGGTGCCGATACCGGGCGACTGGTGCTGGTGCCATTTCTGAGAAGCAAGGGCATCGACGCGCTCGACATGCTTATTGTCAGTCATGCTGACCAGGATCATGCCGGCGGCGTGCGCTCGCTGAGCGAGGAAGTCGAGGTACGCACGCTGCTGGTCGGCGAGTCACTTGACGACATCGATATGCCACAGCAACACTGCCAAGCCAGCAAACGATGGCGCTGGGATGGCATCGACTTCGCAATCGTTCATCCATCCGAACTCGGTCGCTGGAAGGGCAACAACGCCTCCTGCGTACTGGAGGTTCGCATTGCAAATCACACGGTCGTTCTGACGGGCGACATCGAATCGCCGGTGGAGACGCTATTGGCGCGAAACGGCGCTATATCGCAGGCGGATATCGTCCTGATTCCGCATCATGGCAGCCGCACCTCATCGAGCGATTTGTTCGTCAGCACTGTACGGCCGAAGGTCGCCATCGTTTCGGCCGGGTTCGAGAATCGCTGGGGATTCCCGAAGGACGACATCGTCAGCGCGTGGAGCAACGCCGGCGCAGAAGTGCTGAATACGGCCACTTCGGGTGCCATTAGTTACCGGATCTGCGAACGTGGTGGCATGCGCCGCCTGGGGCTGCACAGGCTCGAGGCGCGCAACTACTGGAACTGATTTCAAGAGGTAATTTTGGGCTGGCCACTGTATATTCCGATTTTTCCCAGAGTCACGCTATATGGTTGATATCGTTAAATCCGGCGGCTGGTTAATGGTGCCGATCATCCTTTGCGCGATCATCGCAATGGGCATCATTCTCGAGCGATACTGGACCCTGAAGGAAAGGCGGGTGATACCCGAAGACCTGACCAGCAAGGTGTGGGGCTGGGTCGAAAAGGACCAGCTGGACCAGAGTCAGATTCAAACCCTGCACCAGGGCTCTGCATTGGGGCAGATACTCGCTGCAGGCCTCATCAATCGGGACCGCGAGCGGACCATCATGAAGGACAGCATCGAGGACACGGGTCGTCATGTCGTTCATGAACTCGAACGATATCTGGACACGCTCGGTACCGTTGCGGCGATCACGCCGCTGCTCGGCCTACTCGGCACTGTCATCGGCATGGTCAAGGTGTTCACGGCGATAACCACACATGGCGTCGGCAACCCGACCGTCCTGGCCGGCGGTATCGCCGAGGCGTTGATCACGACGGCGGCAGGCCTGAGTGTGGCTATTCCTGCTTTGATCGGCTATCGCTATTACCGCAATCGCGTCGATACCCTGGTGGTCAATATGGAGAAGGAAGCGATCAAGCTCGTCGAGGCGCTGCATCGCCGCCAGGCATCTAAAAAGAAGAAGAAGAAAAAGAAATGAATCTATCTGTTCGCGTACGTGAAGAACCTGAAGTCAACCTGACGTCGCTGATCGACGTGGTCTTGTTGCTGCTGATTTTCTTCATGGTCTCGACGAGTTTCGTCAAGCAATCGCAAATCTCAATCAGTCTTCCCCAGGCAGAAAGTGCAGCCGTCGTCGAGGAGTTTCCGGAGCAGCTCGATATCATGATCACGGAGCAGGGAACCTATCTGGTCAATGGGCGCGAGCTTATTAACAGTCGTGCAGAGACAATTAGAAACGCACTGCAAAAAGTCTCAGGGGGCAATACAAACTTGCCGCTGACCATAAGCGCCGATGCTAATGCGCGGCACCAGCATGTTGTCACCGCCATGGACGTCGCGGGCAAACTCGGTTTCGTGAAAATCAGTATCGCCACTGTCAACGATCCGACTGACCAGTGATCGTAAAACTCGATCCGCATTTACTAGAGGTATACCGTCGACTGTGGCGCTATGTCGTTCCCTATTGGTCGATGGCGATCGCGGCGGTCGCCGCCATGACTGTCGCGGCCGGAGTCGAGGCGACCCTGATCATACTGCTGAAACCCCTGACCGATCAGACTCTCGTCGAGCACAATCTGGAAACGGCACGCTGGATGCCGTGGGCATTCATCGGCATTTTTGTTCTGCGAGGCGTTGCCGGATACACATCGGAATATAGCCTGGGCTGGATCGGCCGCTCGGTGATCAGTACATTGCGGCGAGAAGTCTTTAGCAAATTCCTGACGCTGCCGACGCGCTATTTCGAGAGCCAGTCGGTTGGTCCGCTTTTATCGCGGATGACCTATAACGCCGAGATGGTCGCGGAGGCGGGAGCCAATGTCATCACAGTTATGGTGCGCGACTTTTTGACAGTCATCGCATGTACCGGCGTCATGCTGTGGCACAGCGTCAGATTAACTGCATTCGTCGCCATTGTCGTTCCGCTCATTGCGATCGTCGTTCGCGTATTGAGTCGTGCGTTTCGACGCTACAGCGGGCGTATTCAGGAATCGATCGGTGACGTCACACGGGTAACCGAGGAAGTTCTCACGGGCAATCGCGTGGTCAAGGTTTTCGGTGGCCACGACTACGAGAAACAGCGCATTGCCGCGGCCGACGAGAGCAACCGAAAACAGAACATGAAGCTGATCAGTGCGCGATCGCTTGGCGTTGCTGCGACGCAGGTGTTGTTTGCATTCGGCATCGCTGGCGTGATCTACGTTGCGGGCAAGGAAGCGGCGATGGGGCAACTGAGTCCCGGTACATTCATTTCGTTTATTGGCGCGATGATTCTGATGTTGCAGCCATTACGTCGGCTGACGAACTTGAACGCATCTCTGCAGCGCGGCATTATTGCTGCCGACAGCCTGTTTGCCGTCATCGACGAAGACGATGAAATCGACACTGGTACGTTTCGTAAAGATTGCGTCGACGGCACGGTGGAATTCAAGAACGTCAACTTCTCATACGGCCGCGAGGGTGTCGCCGTACTGACGGACCTGTCGCTCAAAGTCGAGGCAGGCAAGACACTCGCTATCGTCGGTCATTCGGGCAGTGGTAAATCCACACTGGTAAGTCTGTTGCCGCGATTCTACGACGTTGACTCGGGCACTATTCTTATCGACGGTACGCCGATCGAGGACTACGAGCTCGAAAACCTCCGCGACAATCTCAGCCTCGTTACGCAGGACGTCGTACTGTTCAACGACACCATTGCCAACAATATCGCCTACGGGCAGCTCCGGCAGTCCTCGAGGGCAGACCTCCTGCAAGCCGCGGAAGCCGCACATGTCATTGATTTTATTAAAGAACTTCCAGAAGGATTGGAGACGATGGTCGGTGATCGCGGCGTCCTTCTGTCCGGCGGGCAGAGACAACGTATCGCAATCGGCCGGGCGTTGCTCAAGAATGCGCCGGTGCTTATCCTCGACGAGGCCACCTCGTCACTCGATACACAGTCCGAACGCCACATACAAGACGCGTTGAACCATTTGATGAAAGATCGTACGACGCTTGTCATCGCGCATCGACTGTCCACCGTGGAAGGAGCGGATCGCATCATCGTGCTCGACAAGGGCAGCATCGTCGAGTCCGGTACACATCGTGAACTTCTGGAGCACGATGGTCTGTACGCAAGACTGTATCGCATGCAATTCAGCGATGAGAAAAACGGCGACAACTAACAGCTTCCTGCAACGCATCTGGTACGAGAGCTCGGCTGCGTATTGGATGCTGCTGCCGCTAAGCTGGCTGTTCGCCGCTCTCGTCTCGTTACGGCGGCGACTGTATCGACGCGGTGTATTGAATACGATCCGCATCAATCGGCCGGTCGTCGTCGTCGGCAACATTACCGTCGGTGGCACCGGCAAAACGCCGGTAACGATCTGGTTGGCCAGGCAACTTAAAGAGCGTGGCATGCGGCCCGGCATCGTCAGCCGGGGGTACGGAGGATTGATTGGCGGAAGTCCCGTGCAGGTGACGGCTGACAGTGACCCACTGGTCGTCGGAGACGAAGCCGTCTTGATGGCCAGACGCAGTGATTGCCCGGTCGTCGTACACCCGAACCGGGTACACGCAGCACAGGATCTGAGCATGCTTGGCGTCGACGTCGTTATTTCGGACGATGGTCTGCAACACTATCGCCTGGCGCGACAGTATGAGATTGCCGTCATTGATGGCACGCGAGGATTCGGCAACGGCCATTTGCTGCCGGCGGGACCCTTGCGTGAACCGTTGTCGCGCCTCGCTTCTGTCGATCGCGCGATTCTCAACAAGAGTGTCATGCGCAGCCAAAAGGCGCTTAACGAATTGCCCGAGGGGCTTCCTGTTACGGAGTTTTACCTCAAAGGCACGTCTGCCCGCAGTCTTGACGATAGCCAGGAGGTGCCGTTGGAGAGGTTTGCCGGCAAGCAAGTGCATGCGGTAGCTGCGATTGGCAACCCGGGACGATTTTTTACTTTCCTCGAATCACACGGCATGCAGGTCATCGAGCATGCTTTCCCGGATCATGCAAAACTGAGCGAAGATGATTTGCGGTACGATGATGATCTCGACGTCCTGATGACCGAGAAAGACGCGGTTAAATGTGCTGACCTGAGGATCGACAAGTGTTGGTATGTTCCGGTGAGAGTAGAAGTCGATCAAGCACAGGACTGGCTGGACGAACTGCAAGAACGGCTTTCAGTGAATGACTGATTTTATTGTTGTAATTCCCGCGCGTTACGCGTCCGAGAGACTCCCCGGCAAGCCGTTGCGCGAAATCGCAGGCAAGACCATGCTGCAACACGTGTATGAGCGGGGCACGGAGAGCGATGCGACAGAAGTCCTGATTGCAACCGATGATCAAAGAATATTTGATGCCGCAAGCGGCTTTGGTGCGGCTGTGCACATGACCGGGAGTCAGCATTGCTCCGGCACCGAACGTCTCGCCGAAGTCAGCGAAACACTAGACTGGCCCGATGAACAAATCGTCGTCAACCTGCAGGGTGACGAACCGATGATGCCTGCAGAGCTGATTAACCAATGCGCGGCGTTGCTCAACGACGAAGCAGTCGACATGGCAACGCTGGCATCGCCACTTGCCTCAAAAGCTGACTACGAAAATCCGAATGTGGTCAAAGTTGTTTGTGACCATGACGGCGGTGCGATCTACTTCAGCCGCTCACCGATTCCGTATTCGAGAAATGAAAAGACTGTCGATCTAGCAGTGCAGAGCGCAATGCATCATCACGGCATCTATGCTTATCGCTGCGGCACTCTCCGGGAAATCGTCGCCGCTGAGCGCTCAGATCTCGAGGCCTGCGAGCATCTCGAGCAGCTGCGTGCCCTTTCGATCGGCCTCAAGATCAAGGTGGCCAAAGCATTGAGCAGGCCACCTGCCGGTGTCGATACCGAGGAAGACTTGGCGCAAATGGAGAGATTGTTATGAGTTTGAATGTCGCAGTGATTTACGGCAGCGTCCGGGGCGAACGGCGCCAGGGAATCAAGGCTGCCAAGTTCGTCGTCAGGAATCTTAAAGCACGTGACCATTCCGTGACCCTTGTCGATCCTCTGGAATATCAGCTGCCGCTGCTGGACCTGATGTACAAGGAGTTCGCGCAAGGTGAGGCTCCCGAGGCGATGGAAAAAGTCGGTCAGATTCTCAAGAAGGCGGACGGCTACATTATTGTCAGTGCCGAATACAACCATGGTGAACCGGCAGCGCTCAAGAATCTTCTGGATCACTATCAAAGCGAATACCTGTATAAGCCGAATGGCATCGTTACCTACTCCGCAGGATCATTCGGCGGGGTCAGAGCATTGATCACACTTCGGGCGATTCTTGCCGAACTTGGTACGCCGAGTATCCCGAGCGCATTTCCAGTACCGATGATCGGGCAAGCGTTTGATGATGAAGGTAATGCGCTCGATAAAGCCTATGACCAGAGAATTGGCAAATTTCTGGACGAATTCGAGTGGTACGCAAATGCATTGAAGATTGCACGCGGACATGAATGTCTGGGTGACGATGCGCCTACTCAGCAACAATTGTGCCGAGGTGCACAGTAAGTCTAGTGGCCGAAAATACCGCCAATGTTTCTGTCTTGTTCGTTTGTATGGGCAACATCTGCCGTTCGCCAACGGCTGAGGGCGTTTTTCGAAAAGTAGTGATTGATGCCGAACTGCATGACGACATTCTTGTCGATTCCGCTGGCACTCACGCCTATCACGAGAATGAGCCACCCGATCGGCGTGCTCGGGCTGCAGCCGAACGCCGCGGCTTTCCGCTTGACAACATCCGGGCACGTCGTGTCAGCCGCGAGGACTACGAGCGCTTCGACTACATTCTGGCGATGGACGAAGACAACCTGCTGATACTAAAGGAGGGTGCGCCTGAGGAGCATCGATACAAGGTCCGATTGTTCCTGGAGTACGCGGAATCGAGCCGTGTAATGGAAGTACCCGATCCCTATTACGGCGGCGCGGCCGGCTTCGAGCGCGTGCTCGACCTTGTCGAGGAAGCGTCTGAGGGATTGCTCGAGTCGCTTCGTCGTGAAAGCAATCTGCGCTAACTACTGATCAGGCTGATCCTTATCTGAGGTTTCCTTCTCAACAGGTTCCGCTGCAGGCGCGTCCCATGGCAGCAACCTGCCTGCAGGCTTTTCGCCATCAGAACCGTTGTCTTTGGCTTGTCTTTCCGCGGCGTCTTCTGCTTCAGCATTCGGTGCAACCGTCGTCTCAGCCGGCTTTGCGGCTTCAATTGTGGTGTCGACCGGCGGCGTCTTTGTCTCAGCTCTTGGTTCGGGTGCCGCACTTGCAGGTGGCTCGTCGATCGGAAAATCCAGAACCGGAAGTTGCGGCTGAGTAT
>CAYLSX010000090.1:0-8701 GCA_964386685.1 uncultured Woeseiaceae bacterium
GTTTTGGCAAGAAGATCGATGCCGGACTTGTAGCGAACCACGTACTCTCCGGGTCTTGCGTTCTCGACCGCAATGCCGCCGAGCACAAACTCGTTGTACAAGCGGTCCCTGCATTTCTCCAGATAGCAGCGGTCTGCCATTTGTGCGATCAGGTCCGCAGTGCCGAGCAGGTGCCCACAGATGCTGTCTCTCGGATCGTCGAGTTCGATATTGTCCAGGTCGAGTTCGTAGCCGGTGAAGTGCACGATCATGCTGCTGACGGCGACTTCTTTCGCCATGCCGAGATCGGGCAAATAGCGGCGCAAAAAATCCGCGCTTCGTGAGACATGGTAGAGAGTAAACTCGGCGCCATTGTGGAAATCGCTGTCGCGCTCATGGTGCCGGATGTAACCGGAGTCGTGAAACAACGAGGTAACGATCGCCATTTGAGCCCGCCTGTGTCCTAGCCGGTCCGGTACCTCGACGCTGCGCTCGTAGCCCGCAATCAGCCTCGCCATAGCAAGTGTCATATCCAGCGTATGCTGCATGTCGTGATAGGTCGTATCGCAGCCGTTGTAGCCGGGATACTTGCCGGTGAACAGGCGGTCGAAGTCGTAGAAAGCAAGCCAGAGTTTGTCAAAGGGCGTGCCGGGATATGCTTCCGCGAACAAGTCCTGCACCGCATCGCGAACTGCAGACGGTTTACTGACCTCCACGGTATTCGTGACGTCGTAATCGTTACGTCGATCCTGAGACAAAATTTTCTTCTTTTTTTTATGTGTCGGCGGAGCAGTCATCGCGGGCATCGGTATGCGAGGGTTGCGCAAATCACTCATGCCATGCCTCGCCCCGTGCTGCTCTCAGGCAGCCGACTTCGTGTCGGAACGGCTTTCCAAAATAATACACTGCAGATCATCGTCATTCAGAGGTTTTAACGACAATATGTAATATTGAACTGACTAATGTCAGATCGCAAATTCCGCGACTACGGGTGTATGGTCCGAGGGTCGCTCCCAGGTGCGCGGCTCCTTGTCTACGTAACTCGCCTGGCAGGTTTCGGCCATAGCGGAGCTTGCCAGAATGAGATCTATGCGCAGGCCGGCGTTTCGTCTGAAGCCGGCAGCACGGTAATCCCACCAGCTAAAACTCTTCTCCGCCTGATCAAATTGACGGAACACGTCACTCATACCCAGCTTGAATAGCTCACCCAGGGCTTCGCGCTCGCGCGGGCTGCAGAGGATGGCATCGCCCCATTTTTCCGCGTCGTAAACGTCGCGATCTTCGGGCGCAATATTGAAGTCTCCGAGCACAACGAGATTCTTGTGACTTTCGAGCTCCGCTTTCAGGAACTTGCGCAAAGCTTCGAGCCAGCTGAGCTTGTACTCGTACTTTTCGCTGCCGACAGCCTGGCCGTTGGGCACGTAGAGATCGACGACGCGAACGCCGTTGATCGTGGTCGCAAGTATGCGCCGCTGCGGGTCGTCGAAACCGGGAAAATCTGTGATCGGGTCGAGCGGTTCTTCACGACAAATGGTAGCGACGCCGTTGTACGTCTTTTGCCCGCTGGCCACGGACTTGTAGCCTGCTTCGGTAAACGCGTCCACCGCAAAAGCCTCAGTTACCTGTTTGATCTCTTGCAGGACGAGAACATCCGGCTCATTCGCCGCAAGCCATTCCAGTACGTGTGGCAGGCGAACGTTCAGAGAATTCACGTTCCAGGTCGCGATCTTCATGCCGCCAGGCCGATGCCGCTGTAACGCAGCAGAGCGTCGAGGGTCGGCTTGCGGCCACGGAACGCGATAAAGGCGTCCATGATGTCCCTGCTGCCGCCAATCTCGAGAATTTCAGATCGAAAGCGACTGGCGGTCGCTTGATCGAATATGCCAGCCTCTTCGAACGCGGCAAACGCATCTGCTGCCAGGACCTCGGCCCATTTGTAACTGTAGTAACCGGCGGCGTAGCCACCGGCGAAAATATGCGAGAAGCTGTGCGGCAGCCGGTTGAATTCAGGGTGAGGTATCAATGACACCTCGTCGCGCACCACTTTGAGAACCCCCATGGCGTCAGGGCCCTTTTCCGGATCGTAATTTTTGTGCAACTCAAAATCGAACAGCGCGAACTCGATTTGGCGCAGCATCGCCATAGCGGCGCCACAATGGCGACTGTCATCGAGTTTCTTGAAGAGCTCTTCAGGCAATGGTTCCCCCGTCTCGCGATGTCCCGAGGCCTGGATCAGGACCTCATAGCACCATGCGAAGTTTTCCATGAACTGACTCGGTAGTTCTACGGCATCCCAGGGCACGCCGTTGAACCCGGCGACGCTTGGATAGTCCACCCGGGTCAGCAGGTGGTGAAGCATATGACCGAACTCATGAAAGAGCGTGACGACGTCGTCGTGCGTCAATAAGGAGCTGTCGTTTGAATCAAGCGGCGAAAAATTACAAACAAGATAACCGACCGGCAAAATATTCTCGCCGTTCAGGTTTCTTCTGATCACGCATTCGTCAACCCAGGCGCCGCCGCGCTTGCCGTTGCGAGCATAAAGATCGGCGTAGAAGCTGCCAATGAGATCGCCGCTTCCGTCGCGGAGCTCAAAGTAATCTACATTGGGATGCCATTTGCGAACATCGCTGCGTTTGGCGATTGAAACACCGTAAAGTTTCTCCGTCAGACCGAACAGGCCACTCAATACGCGGGATATCGGAAAGTACTGCCGGAGTTCTTCGTTGGAAATGAAAAACTTCTGCTGTTTTAGTTGCTCGGTGTAGAAAGCAACATCCCAGGCCGCAAGTTCGTGCGAGGCGACTGTTGTAATTTCGGCAAACTCGGCTTCGGCTGTGGCACGCGCACGCGAGGCGAGCTCTCTTAGAAATTCGGTGACAGCCGCGGTTCCGGCTGCCATCTTGGTTGCGAGTGAATACTCCGCATAGCTATCAAAACCGACGAGTCTCGCGGCCTTGTGGCGCAGCTGCAGGATTCTGGCGATGTTTTCGCTGTTATCGAAACTTGCATCCACACTCTGATCAGATGCGCGCGTGGACCAGGCCTGATAAAAGGCATGCCGTAGCTGGCGGCTCTCGGCGTGGGTCATGACTGCCTGATAGGTCGGCACATCCAGGGTGAGCCACCAGCCGTCCACGCCCTGTTCCTCCGCATCGCGCCGGGCACGCTCGGTATGAGGTGCAGGCAGGCCCGCAATATCTGCGTCGTCTTCTGTGTGAAGGTGCCAGCTATCGGTGGAGTCCTGCACGTTCTGGTCGAAATTCGCCTGAGCGGTGGCAAGCTCCTGCATCAGTTCCCGGAATTCCGTCTTCTTGTCGTTCGCGAGAGCGACGCCGGCGAGCCGGAAGTCTCTTAACGCCTGATCGACGAGGCTGCGTTTGGCGTCATCGGCGTTGGCCGGCAGAGACTCGGAAACCCGCTCGAAAGCCTTCTGCAGTTCACTGTTCTGTGATAATTCGGTGCTATGTTGGGTCAATAGTGGCAGAGATGCGTTATAGGCTTCACGCCAGTCAGCGGCTTCGAGCACGGTTTGCAGATGCCTGACAGGTGACCAGACACGGCTCAGCTCGTGATTCATTTCCTCGAGCGGTGTGACTAGCGTTTCGAAGTCCTGAGGATTTGGATCGTCGAGGAGGGCAGCAAGCTTTCCCCGATGCTCTGAGATAAGCTTCTTCAAGGCTGGCAGCACATCCTCGGGCGCTATGTCACCGAAGCGCGGTAACGCCGACGTATCCAGTAGAGGGTTATTCATAAGTGTTTTGATTTCCTGCCAGGCGCAGGATGTTATCACAGGGAAAATTCATGCCGAGTGCAAAACAGAAATTCGACCTCATCGTCATTGGTGGCGGAAGCGGCGGTTTGGCGCATGCACAGCGGGCGGCAGAATACGGAGCGAACGCCGCTGTAGTCGAGAATGGGCCACTTGGCGGCACCTGCGTCAACGTAGGCTGCGTTCCGAAAAAAATAATGTGGTACACGGCGAGTCATGCACACAAGGCCCGTCTTGCAGCAGACTACGGGTTCGACCTGACAGTGAACGGCCATAACTGGCCGGTACTCAAGGAAAGGCGCGACGCGTACATAAAAAGACTCAATGACATTTATCAACAGAATCTAGACAGGCGAAACGTAACGCTTTTCAGAGGCACCGCAAATTTCGTCGACCGGAATTCGATCAGAATGGGTGACGATGACTTTCACGCCGATAACATCGTCATCGCAACCGGCGGCTACCCGATCGTGCCCCACATTCAAGGCGCAGAACTGGGCATAAGCTCGGATGGGTTCTTCGAGCTCCCCGAACGGCCGCAGCGGGTTGCATTCGCGGGTAGCGGATACATTGCCGTAGAACTTAGTGGTGTTTTTGCTGCTCTGGGATCCGACACGACTGTGCTGGTGAGAAAGGACGGGGTGCTGCGCAGTTTCGACGAGATGCTGCGCAAGGAGCAGCACAAGTCCATGGCGCGCGCCGGAATCCGGCTGGAGACAGGCGTCGTGCCGCATGCGCTGGAGCAGGCTTCTGACGGGCTAAAACTAATTGCAGAAGACGACCGGGAATTCGGCCCGTTCGATAGTGTCGTCTGGGCCGTTGGTCGAGCACCGAATACAGCGGACCTGCAGCTGGAGAAGGCAGGCGTGGAGGCCGATGGATACGGCTTCGTGCCGGTCGATGATTATCAGGCGACCAATGTCGACAATATATTCGCCCTGGGTGATGTAACGGGCAGGGAAGCGTTGACGCCGGTGGCAATCGCTGCAGGTCGGCGTCTGGCTGACCGTCTCTATGGCGGGATGGCTGATCGCCACCTGGATTATCTGTCGATACCGACCGTCATTTTCGCGCATCCGCCGATCGGCACGGTCGGTATGACCGAGGCCGAAGCAAAGGCCGAATTTGGTGATGAGGTGAAAGTATATGAGTCAAGATTCACACCGATGCTCTACGCGCTCGGCGATCACAAGGAACCTTCAGCGATGAAGCTCGTCACCGTTGGCAGCGATGAAAAGATCGTCGGTTGCCATATCGTCGGTGACGGTGCGGACGAAATGATGCAGGGCTTCGCAGTCGCCGTAAGAATGGGCGCGACCAAAAAAGATTTCGATGACACGGTCGCAATCCACCCGACGAGTGCCGAAGAGCTCGTGACTATGCGCTAATCGATATTTGCTTGAGAACTTTTTGAGTATCAGGCCTGACGCCGCGCCACAGAAGAAAGGACTCCGCGGCCTGTTCGACCAACATGCCCCAACCCATCACCGAATGCGCTGCACCCTTCCTCGCCGCCCAACTGCTGAATGGCGTGGGGGTGAGTCCGTACGACAGGTCGTAGCAGTAGGTCCTATCGGTGATCGCTGACTCCGGGTAAGGCGGCATCTCGCCCTTGACGCCAGCCGACGTGGCATTGATGACGTAGTCGTAAGACGTCGAAGGTCGCACCTCCTTGAATCGGCAGGCAGTAACTGGTCCCGATACGGAGAAAATTTCGGCCAGCAGTCGCGCTTTCGACAGGGTGCGATTGGCAATCGTTATTGATTTGGGTTCGGCATCGAGCAGTGGTGCGACGATACCGCGTGTGGCACCACCGGCGCCCAGGATCAGGATGTTCTTTTCGGTCAGATTCAGATTGAGGTTGACGAGCAAGTCTCGCATCAGGCCAATGCCATCGGTATTGTCGCCGATAATATCGTTGTCGCGAAACACCAGGGTGTTGACTGCGCCTGCATTGCTCGCACGTTCGCTCAGGTGATCGACGAGGCGAGTAACTTCACTCTTGTGCGGTACCGTGATGTTCAGGCCTTTTCCACCGGTGCGCTGAAATTGTTTTATTGCGGTTTCGAGTTTGCTGGGCGCGACCTGAAGCAGCTCGTATTGCAGGTCCTGATTGGTTTGCAGCGCGAACAATCGATGAATGACCGGCGACCGGCTGTGTGACACCGGGTAGCCCATGACGCCATAGCGGTCAACAGATGAGGGCGCGTCTTCCATGTCGGCGGAGTATACCTACTCGGCCAGCCAGCGAGCGGCAACAAGTGAAAAATAGCTCAGGATTGCGTTCGCGCCCGCGCGCTTCAGGCACAACAAGGACTCGAGAACCGCCTTTCGCTCATCGAGCCAGCCGTTGTCACCCGCGGCTTTCAGCATCGCGTATTCCCCGCTGACCTGATACGCGAATGTCGGCACTCCGAACTCGTCTTTGACCCGCCTGACAATATCCAGATACGGCATGGCCGGTTTTACCATCACAAAATCCGCACCCTCGGCGATATCCAGGGCCACCTCTCTCAATGCCTCATCACTGTTCGGCGGATCCATCTGATAGCTGCCTTTGTCACCGCTGGCGAGATTGTCCGCAGACCCGACGGCGTCCCGAAACGGGCCGTAAAAACAGGATGCGTATTTTGCTGCATAAGCCAGGATCAGCGTGTTATTAAACCCATTGTTCTCGAGTTCGCTGCGAATTGCGCCGATGCGGCCATCCATCATGTCGGAGGGAGCGATGATGTCTGCCCCGGCTTCAGCGTGCGAGATGGCCTGCTTGACGAGCATGGCGATGGTCTCGTCATTCAAAACATAGCCGTCTTCGTCGATGATGCCGTCCTGCCCGTGAGTGGTGTAAGGGTCCAGCGCGACATCGGTTATCACGGCCAGCTCGGGATGATTTGCCTTGATGGCTGTCACGGTGCGCTGAATGAGGCCGAGCGGATTTGCACATTCATCGCCATTCAGGCTCTTCAGTTCGGCGTCGACGACCGGGAACAATGCGACGGCCGGAATGCCGAGAGAGACCGCCTCGTCGGTTTCCGCCAGAATCCCGTCGATGCTGCGCCGTTCGATGCCCGGCATGGAGGCCACAGGCTCCGAGCGATTCTTGCCGTCCAGCACGAACATCGGGTAGATCAGGTCAGACGGGCTTAAAGCTGACTCTTCGACCAGGCGCCGCAATGTTGCGGTGCGGCGTGTTCGTCGCAGCCTCGTCGAAGGGAACTGACCCTGGCTAAATCCACTCATAACAGTATCTTATATAGCTATGTATTGGATTTTCCCTGTATTTTAGGTGGGTTTCCACGCCTGAATCACAAAAACCCGGACCCTGAGTAATAATTAGTCAATAAAACAGGTCATCTCGTATGAATACCAGTAATGCGGATCTTCAACGCCGGCGGAGGTTTGATCGCCTTGTGAGCATATGGCATCGGGATATGTACCGTTACGCGGCCTGGCTCAGCCGGGATCCGGCGATAGCCGAGGACGTTGTCCAGGAGGCGATGCTCAGAGCCTGGAAGTCGCTGGATGCGCTTCGCGAAGACGAGGCGGCCAAGCAATGGGTGCTGACGATCGTGCGGCGCGAGAATGCGAGGTATTTCGAGCGAAAACGGCTGGAGACTGTGGACATCGATAATCTGACCCCGTCTCAGTCGGCCATGCTTGCGGAGAGTTCTGACACAGACCTGGATGACGTACGAGAGGCCATATACAAACTGGATGACGATTACCGCGAACCGCTCGTCCTGCAGGTACTGATGGGACATTCGACGAAGGAAATCGCGGAAATGATGGATATCAAGCCGGGCGCTGTCTTAACCAGGCTGCACCGGGCACGAATCAAGTTGAGAGATGAAATCGGTGAAGTAGCGGCACCATGAACGCCGCGGGAACAAATATGAATTGCGAGCAGTACAGAGAAGCCATAGCAGCAGATCCGTCGGAGTCATTCGACGGTGGTGCTCAGCATGCGGCTGAATGCTCGCCCTGCACCGCTTACAAGTCGGAAATGCGGGCGCTCGATGCCAGGATTTCGGCGGCGCTGGAGATCGACGTACCTGACTTGACCATGCCCGAGCTTCCGTCAATGGCGGGTGAAGAAAAAGTGGTCGACATTGCATCACGCCGTCCGCTTGCTTGGTCGACGCCGGCCTGGGTCGGGCTCGCAGCCAGCGTCGTATTGGCAACCGTTATCGGCGTGCGATTTATAAACACAACTGAAGACTATGGAACGCTGGCCGAGCAGGTCATTGCGCACCTGGACTTTGAGCCCAGGTCGCTGACGGTGACTGACGTGGCCGTCTCCGACGAGACGCTCTACTCGGTCGTGCGACCGGCGATCGCCACCCTCGACCGGGACCTTGGTCTGATCAGCTACGCGATGAGTTGCAAGATTAACGGCAGAGAGGTTCCTCACCTCGTCGTGCAAGGTGAAAGGGGACCGGTAACGATCCTTCTGATGCCGCACGAGATGATTGATATGCCAATACGGCTCGATGGGCAAAGTATTGAAGGCATCATCTTTCCAGTTGGCGAAGGCAGCATCGCGATTATCGGCGAGCGTGGCGAGCCCATCGATCGAGTACGAACAAAAGTCATTGAAAACGTGAAATGGAGTATCTAGGAAGAGGGTGTCGGGTAGCTTTCCTTTTTCCTTTCGGGGGTGTCTCACAGATATACCTGACACCTTTTATTTGACCAGAGGTAGGAGATAGAAATGTCTGAGAAAAAAGTAATGAAACCGATCGCACTGGCAATCGGCATCGCACTGGCAGGTTCGTTCGCAGTTGTTGAAGCCGCACAGGCTAATACCGGCGCGAGCCCGTTTGCCATGACTACGCTTAGCAGCGCATACATGCTCGGCGAAGGCGAAGGCAGTTGTGGCGGCGATAAAGGTGGCGACGAAGCTGAAGGCAGTTGTGGCGGCGATAAAGATGCCGAGGGCAACTGCGGTGG
>CAYLSX010000091.1:0-8601 GCA_964386685.1 uncultured Woeseiaceae bacterium
GAAAACCTTGTCGTCGAGCTGTACTCGAAATAGTCAGGAGGGTATATACCCATGCAGGAATCTGTACATGAATTTTTGAAGCCGCGAGTCGTTAAAGTCGCGCCGGTAACCAATCTGCACGCGAAGGTCACGATTGAGCCCTTTGAGCGCGGTTATGGCCATACGCTCGGCAATGCGCTTCGTCGTATCTTGCTCTCGTCTATGCCGGGGGCAGCGATTGTCGAGGCCGAAATCGATGGCGTATTGCACGAATACACCAGCATCGAGGGTGTGCAGGAGGATGTTGTTGATATCCTCTTGAACCTGAAGCAGGTAGCTGTTCGCATGCATTCGCGCGATAACGCCGAGTTGCGGATCTCGAGGAAAGGTCCGGGGCCCGTAACTGGTGCGGACATTCAGCTCGACCATGACGTTGAGATCATGAATCCGGACATGGTTATCGCAAACCTGACCAAGACTGGTGAACTCAACATGATCCTGAAGGTCGCTCGCGGCCGCGGTTATCGGCCGGCGACACAGCGCCCGGCGTTCGAAGAGCAATCAGGTCCTATCGGCCGTCTGCAATTGGACGCATCGTTCAGCCCGGTGCATCGCGTTACTTATAACGTCGAAGCAGCCCGTGTCGAACAGCGTACCGACCTCGACAAACTGATCATCGACATCGAGACCAACGGCACGATCGATCCTGAAGAGGCGATTCGCCGCGCAGGCAGCATCCTCAAGGACCAGCTGTCTGTCTTCGTTGACCTGCAGGGTCAGGAAGAGGGCGCCGGTCAGATGGCAGAGAACCAGATTGATCCGATCCTGTTGCGGCCGGTCGACGAACTCGAACTTACGGTTCGTTCTGCAAACTGCCTCAAGGCAGAGAACATCATGTACATCGGTGATCTCGTACAACGCACTGAGGTTGAGCTACTCAGGACGCCCAACCTTGGCAAGAAATCTCTTACGGAGATCAAGGAAGTCCTCGAAGGTCATGGACTCGGGTTGGGCATGCGCCTCGAGAACTGGCCGCCCGCGAGCCTTCGACCAGAGCACGAGCTGGCGATTGAAGAACGGGTAGAACGGGTAAGGTAGATATTTACATTAGGGGTCGAACCGCTAAGCGTGCTTAGCGGTTCGACCCCTGGCATCTAAAGGTTACGACCATGCGTCATAGAAAATCCGGCCGAAGATTGGGCCGCAACAGTTCGCATCGTAAAGCCATGTTCCGCAACATGGCCACGTCACTGTTGTGCCACGAAACGATCAGAACGACTTTGCCCAAGGCCAAGGAGTTACGCCGTGTGGTCGAACCGCTCATCACACTGGCCAAGGAAGACGGTGTCGCCAATCGCCGCCTGGCGTTTGATCGCCTGCGTGATAAGGAAGCGGTCGGCAAGCTGTTCAAGGATCTCGGACCACGATTCAAGGATCGACCGGGTGGGTATCTTCGCATCCTCAAGACTGGCCCCAGGCCGGGCGATGCTGCACCGATGGCAATCGTGCAGCTCGTGGATGGACCGATCGGCGAGCCGGAAGCCACAGCCGAAGAATAAAACACCTGCTTATGTGATAAAAAAACCGGGCGATGCCCGGTTTTTTATTGAAGCGGCCCGTCAGGACAGTGGGCGGCGCATGCCTTTCTTGATTTCACATTCCGTATTCGGTGCCCGTGAAATTATGTAATTGACCTGACAATACAAAGTCACCGACGGCGCAACCAACTCGTAGAAAAGCGCATCGCCGCTCCACCTGAGATTGGTGACCATCGCGCAATAGGATCCGGCAGGGGGGCAAGGATCCGCTATTTCGCCAGTGAGATCGATTTTGGTTCTCCAGACAACTTCATTCGGGCTTGGATTCCCCGCATAGACCTGGATTCTCTCGAGCGTTATCTCCGGGTTGCCGTTCTCGCTGTACATCAACACCGCTCGAATCTTGTCTCCCTCATATGTCGTGTGACCCAATGTTGCCATGGAATGCACGCCCCACTGTGCAAGCGGCCTCATCTGGCCGAAACAAATCGAGGATATCAAGACGAGAACACCACCAAGCGCAAGTTGATACAAACGTTGCATATGACGAATACCTCCTTAAAGGCCTGATTCGTTGCCAGCCCACAGGGCCATCGCCAAAGTCATCGGCAGGCGGGCCAACAAGTCTAACCCGGTGGACGGCCCTGCGTCCCTTCAGACCGGCACCTGACCCCGAATTTCCAGCCGCCGGCAGCTGATTTGCCTGAGCAACCGCATTGGAATCGCGCCGAAAGCCGACTTAACATAATTATAGTGGTCTGCGCGTCATGGGTTGGTGATCCCATATGACGACAATTGAATGAGGTTTGATAGCGACATTTGTGGCCGGTTGTTCGAGAATAAATCGTTGATATATAACGGGAAAAATTGCAAATATAGGTCTTGTGAGGAGCCTCACAGCCTTTTGATGCCGATGAATCTACTCTATGTGGCTGAATCGTTTTGGGGACGAGCAATTAGCAAGGACAATACATTCGACCAGTGCGTCGTGCTCGACAAGGAAGCATTCGATCCGGACGCCGTATTCCTGGATGACATCGTCGACGACGAGGTGCTGCCGTACCTGAGTCTGGCGGTCGATGGCTTGAATACCACAGACGAACGCGCTACAGGCAGGCTCGAAATGCGTCCGGACGACGTACCTGAAAAGGTAACCCCATCGACCACGATGCCCGTTGCCACGTTGAGCCCCGATCAGCTCGAGGTCTATGGCTGGGAATCGTCATTTTGGAGAAAAATCCGCGGCTACCTCGGATTCTGATCAGAATACCCGGATAAGGGGCCGGATCGTCATACGATTCGGCCCCTTTTTTATTATCCGCGCCGGTCGGCCAATATCTTTCCAGTACCACGGCGTTCGTCTAGACTGCGTCGATGGGCCAGGAATTCAAAGACAAGACGGTCATCATTACAGGCGGTTCCGAAGGCGTCGGTGCGGCGACCGCCCGATTATTTGCGGAGCAAGGCGCCAACCTGGTGCTGGTCGCGAGACGCAAGCGCAATCTCGAGAAGATCGCTGAAGAGTTACGCAGCAAGACTCGGGTCGAGATAATTGCCATGGATGTCTCGGACGTGGATGCCTGCGCCAATATCTACAAGAAAGCGGAGTTCGAGTTCGGCAGTGTCAATGTCCTCGTCAACAATGCCGGCTACCACGAACGTGGGCCCGTAGAGTCTGTCTCGGTAGACGATATGGGGGCAATGATCGACGTAAATCTCAAAGCGCCACTTTGTCTCAGCAAGCTCGCGATAAAGTATCTGAAAGAGGCAGGCGGTGGCGCGATCATCAACGTCGGATCTCTTGCCGGACGTACGCCGGTACCCGGCGCAGCGACTTACTCGGCGACCAAGTTCGGCCTGAGGGCATTCACGTACGCGTTGGGCGCGGAGCTAAAGGGCACTAATATCAAGCTAGCCGTAGTGTCCCCTGGCACAATCATGACCAGCTTTATTACATCCAATTTCGACGCGGTCGCCGATATCAATTTCTCGCAACCGATTGTCACTGCAGAAGACGTCGCACAGGAGATCGTAAATCTCGTCACAAGCAAAAAGACGGAGACTGCATTACCGGCGATAAGCGGTGTATTGACGACAGCATCTAACCTTTTTCCGTGGTTATGGCGGCTGCTTTTCCCCTTACTGAGTCGAAAAGGGCGCCGAGTCAAACGACAGTTGAAAGCACAGATGCGTCAAGCTGAGGAAGAGCAGGAGGCGTGAACTATCATCTCGCGCAAGTGAATGTCGCGATAGCCAGGTATGCGCGAACCGACCCACGATTCGCAGGCTTCGTAGACAATCTTGCCAGAGTTTATGCTCTCGCAGAGTCCACGCCAGGTTTTGTATGGCGCCACGTCACCGTAAATGATGATGCCGAAGCGAAAGCCACCTTTGGAGAGCCGGATCTTATCTTCAATATGTCTCTTTGGGAATCGAGGGAAGCGCTGAGCGACTTCGTATATAAAGGTAATCATCTCGAAATCCTGCGTCAGCGTGCCGAGTGGTTTGTCCCCCAGAACAAGCCCATCATGGCGCTCTGGTGGCAGGAGGCCGGAACGATTCCGACAATACTCGAGTCCTGTCATCGCCTTAAGCTCCTGGCACAATCAGGCCCGACGCATGACTCGTTTACATTCGGCAGTTTTTTCGAATCGCCCGAGCAGGAAGAGGCTGCGCATGGTTGACAGGCTCTCAGACGACGATGTAGAGAACGCGCTGACCGGACTCGACGGCTGGTCACTCGAGAACGGAAAACTCAGTCGGGACTTCAAATTCGCCAATTTCATCGAGGCTTTCGGATTCATGACCAGAGCCGCGATCGAAGCAGAGAAAATGGACCATCATCCCGAGTGGTCCAACGTCTACAGCAAAGTAAGCGTGCAACTCGTGACCCACAGCGCGGACGGTATCACGAGTCTCGATGTAGCGCTGGCGATGAAAATGAATGCGCTCGCATCCGGCGCACAAGACTAGCTATCAGTCACCACTCGCGAACGCAGCGCGCGTAAAGTTCTCACAACCATCCTGAAGCACACGTACATTGTCCTCGACACGTGCGCCGCCAAACGGTCTTAGCCAATCGACTTTGTCTTTATTGACCATTGCCGCCCCGGCTGTGCCCTCAAGATTCTCGAGCAGCATGTCGATCACATAGGCGCCGGGCTCTACCGTCAGCACCTGATCGACCTCCAGGGTTCTCGTTAGCCTCAGCCAGGGATGCCCGCTCGGCCTGTCGATCGTATTGCCGTCTTCGTCTTCCATAAAGCCACCAACATCATGGACCTGAATCCCCAGAAGGTGTCCAAGACCCGTCGGGAAGAATGCTGCAGTGACGTCGTTTTCGATGAGGGCGTCGACACTCCCTGTTGCGAGACCCATAGCGACCAGAAGATCGGCAACCTTGCGATGCGTCAGCAAGTGCAAATCCTTGAAATCGAGGCCGGCTTTAACCTCACTGACGAGCTCAAGCTGCAAGGCATCCATGCGATCCACAAACTCCTGGAACTCACTGTCACTGTACGAGTAGGTTCGCGTAATGTCGGATGCGTAACCGTTTACGCGCGCTCCTGCATCTATCAGGAACGAACGGATTTCCGCGGGCGCCTGCCGGGCCTGGTGCTGATAGTGCATGATTGCTCCGTGCTCATTCAGCGCAATGATGTTGCCGTAAGGCAATTCGTTTTCCGTGTGCTCGACCGCCTGGCAATAGGCGAAGTGAATCTCGTACTCTGACATGCCGGCTCGGAACGCTTCCTCGGCCGCCAGGTGACCTTTCACGCCACGATGAGAAGCAGCACGCATGCAGGCAAGCTCGTAACCGGTCTTCACACCCCGCGCATAATGAAGAATATTGATCGCCGAGCCCGGATTGATGCGCTCGATGCCGAATGCGTGCGCGTTATCGTCGACCTCGCCGATCAGAATGCATTTGTCGCGATCCTCCGGCAGATGTTTGGCGACCTCGTCGACCGAATGCACGACACGAATGTCGAAATGTTCCGTCCAATACCCTTGTGGGTCCGCCGGTGGTGTATGCCAGTAGTCCTTTTCCTGGTAATAGATAAGGATGGGCAATTCGCCTGGCGTATGTATCAGGTAACAATACGGCGTCAACGTTAATGGCAGCCAGCCAATGAAGTGTGGGTTGGCCTTGAACGGGTAATGGTAATCATCCAGAAACACCAGCCGTGGTGCTCCGGAGAATATGACCGCGTGGCTTCCGCCTGCTTTTTCGAGCGCGCGATCGTGCCGTGCCTTGATTGCCTGGACGTGTGCCGGGTAAAGCTGGCCGAGCTCATCGTAATCGATACTCATGGGATCGCATCATAACCGGACAGGTCCATCTCAGCGAGTTCGGCGCTTCTGGCCGATTCCTCAGCATTTCGGGCCTACATATAGTTTCAATCGCCACGCAATCTAGGCATCATTTGTTGTTTTCCAGAGTGGCTCGGAGATATGCATGAAACAGACAGCAATAAGAGCAACAATCCTGGCGACGGTGCTTATGGCTAACGCGTCGGCATCAGTACCTGGCTTCGATCGGGTGTCCGGCGCAGCCCACGCCTCCCGTTCGGAAGTCATCGCTCCGCACGGCATGGCCGCAACCAGCCAGCCTCTTGCCACCCAAATCGCCCTCGACATTCTGAAAGCAGGCGGCAGCGCTGCCGATGCGGCCATTGCCGCCAACGCGGCACTCGGCCTGATGGAACCAACAGGATGCGGTATTGGCGGCGATTTTTTTGCGATCGTGTGGGATGCCAGCAAGCAGGAGTTGACCGGGCTAAACGCCTCAGGAAGATCGCCGAAATCGCTCGATTTGCAGTATTTCAAAGATCAGGGGCTCGACAGCATTCCGCCGCGCGGCCCTCTGCCCGTAAGCGTGCCAGGAACCGTGGACGGATGGTTCGAGTTACACGCTAAATACGGACGCCTGCCGATGGACGAAGTACTGGCGCCAGCCATCACTTACGCAAGTAATGGATTTCCGGTTTCCGAGTACATTGCCTACGGCTGGGCGCGCAACGCCGAGAATCTGAAAGAATTTCCTGGCTTCGCCGACACTTTCATGCCAAATGGCAAGTCGCCGGCCAAGGGTCAGCTCTTCAAGAACCCAAGGTTGGCTAACACCTATCAAACGATCGCCAATGAGGGCCGCGATGCCTTTTACAAAGGCGAGATCGCCAAAAAAATCGATTCCTACATGACAGAGCACGGTGGTTTTCTGCGATATGAAGACCTCGCTGCCCACAGATCTGAATGGGTGACGCCCGTCTCCACCAACTACCGCGGCTATGACGTTTATGAGTTGCCACCTAACGGACAGGGCATCGCCGCCCTGCAACTCCTGAACATCCTCGAAGGCTTCGATATCAAAAGCATGGGGTTCGGCAGCGCCGAGTATATTCATACCTTCGTAGAAGCGAAAAAAATTGCGTTCGAAGATCGCGCGAAATTCTATGCGGATACGGACTTCGTCGACGTTCCCGTCGATACCCTCATTTCCAAGGAGTACGCCGCGGAACGCCGCAAGTTAATTGACAGTAGCAAGGCTGCGATGAGCTACGCTGCCGGCGATGCACTGCTCGAGGCCGGTGACACGATCTATCTGACAGTGGCAGACAAAGACGGCAACATGGTGTCTCTGATTCAGAGCAATTATCGCGGTATGGGTTCTGGCATGACGCCAGGAGACCTGGGATTCATTCTGCAAGACCGCGGCGAGCTATTTAGCCTGACGGAAGGACACGCCAATGTCTTCGAGCCAGGCAAGCGGCCGTTCCATACCATCATTCCGTCATTCATCATGAAGGACGGCAAGCCGTGGATCAGTTTCGGCTTGATGGGCGGTGCAATGCAGCCCCAGGGCCACGCACAGATCGTGATCAACATGATCGATTTTGGTATGAGCCTCCAGGCAGCCGGGGACGCAGCACGTATTAGACATTCGGGCTCATCACAACCAACCGGCTCTCAGATGACATCCGGCGGCGTTGTGCATTTAGAGACAACATTCAGTGAGGCAACTCGTGACGCTCTCGAGAAGATGGGACACACACTCGGCGAGTCCGACGGCGGCTTCGGCGGCTATCAGGCGATCATGTGGGACGAAGATCAGGGCGTTTACTATGGCGCGTCCGAGTCACGCAAGGACGGCCACGCAGCCGGCTATTAAGGACGAGAACGAAAATACATGAGCCAGGACATATATCTCACCGGCATCACGACCACCGGCACGCCTCATATCGGCAACTATGTCGGTGCGATTCGTCCCGGTATTGCTGCCAGCAAGATTCCCGAGATCAATAACTATTATTTTCTGGCGGACCTTCACTCACTCGCGAAAGCCGAAGACCCGAAGAAAATGCAGCAGTCCACGCTCGAAATAGCGGCAGCCTGGCTGGCGCTCGGACTGGATACGGACAACGCGATGTTCTACCGACAGTCCGATATTCCGGAGATCCCGTTACTCACGTGGATCCTCACGGGCATGACCGCCAAGGGCCTCATGAATCGGGCTCACTCCTATAAGGCCATGGTCCAGGCTAACGAGGAGAGCGGTAGCAGGGATTCCGACAAGGGCATCATGATGGCGCTTTACAGCTACCCGATCCTGATGGCAGCCGACATTCTGATGTTCAAGAGCACCAAAATTCCCGTTGGCCGCGATCAGAAACAACATGTCGAGATGACCCGCGACATCGCTCAACGCTTCAATCATAACTATGGCGATGTGCTGGTCGTTCCAGAGGCCGTTATTGATGACAACACCGCCGTCCTCAAAGGCCTGGACGGCCGCAAGATGAGCAAGAGCTACAACAACATCATCCCGATCTTCGAAAACGAAAAAAAGCTCCGCAAGCTCATCATGAAGATCAAAACCAACAGCCTGGAGCCCGGTGAGCCCAAGGACACCAGTGATTCCACTCTCTTTGACATCTACAAAGCGTTTGCTACAGATGACGAAGTCAAAGACATCGAGAAGCAATACGCCGACGGCATCGCCTGGGGCGAAATGAAACAGGTCCTGTTCGAGTACATCAATGAGCACTTCAAGCCCGCACGAGACGAGTACCAGCGACTTATC
>CAYLSX010000092.1:0-8569 GCA_964386685.1 uncultured Woeseiaceae bacterium
CTGGTCTTGTTACTTGACCGGCCGATTTTCGTTACTTTCGTTTTGGTTGGTCTGGCGATGGCGACGCGCCACATGGAAATGTCGGCCTCGCCCCAGTTCGCCACGCTTGGAATCCTGCGCACGATCGCGATAGTCGTCTGGTACCGCTTCTTGAGCGGCGGCGCAGAGCTGGTCTTCGCAGTCATCGGGCGGCGCAAGATGGCAGGCATGTTGCAAGCCAACATGTTGCCCCTCGTCAGCACGATCCTGAGAGTCTTGCTCATGGTCCTGGCCGTCTATTTCGTCTTTCTTGCGTGGGGAATCAACGTTACGGCCTGGGTGGCATCGGCCGGCATCGTCGGTTTAGCCCTTAGTTTCGCTGCAAAAGACACGCTGTCCAATCTATTCGCCGGCGTCTCGATCGCCGCCGATTCGCCCTACAAAACAGGCGATTTCATCATTCTCGATAGTGGTGAGCGAGGTATGGTCACGAACATCGGGCTGCGTAGTACGCGAATTCTGACTCGCGATGATGTCGAGGTGACGATCCCCAACGGCGTTATTGGAAACGCCAAGATCATCAATGAAGCGGGAGGACCGTCCGCGAAACATCGCATCAGAACCACGGTCGGCGTCGCTTACGGTAGTGATATCGATGAAGTCATCGAAACGCTTGCGGGAATCGCGGGCGATCACAATGAAGTTTGCAAGACACCAGAACCAAGGGTGCGCTTTCGAAAATTCGGCGAATCAAGTCTTGAGTTCGAATTGCTTTGCTGGATCGACCGCCCGGTAGATCGCGGTCGCATATCGCATGAGCTCAATTGTAATGTTTACAAGGGATTCCAGGCAGCTGCGATCAGTATTCCGTTTCCACAACGGGACTTGCATGTACGCAGCATGCCGAAACAAGAAACCTGACAGAATCGCAGCTAATTCGATTCCTGGCGACGCCGTAGCTCTTCGCGAATCGCTTCGAGATCCAGCTCCGCCTCACCCTGCGGCTCGGTCGTATCTACCGGCGCCTGTTCGACTTCGCCAGCGCCCTGCGATTGCTCGACGCTGCCCGATTCGACGGAAGCTCCGGGAGGCAATGCACTTTGCGTTTCCCCGGCAGGCAGTGTTGCGTCGTACACACCGAGATATTCCGCTTCTTCTCGTCGGCGCCGTGCCTCGGCGGCACGCCGCCTGGCTTCTGCAGCAGCCTCCTGAGTACGACGCAATGATCTTCGCTTGCGTTCGAACTGCGCCTCGAAATCCGCGCGACGCGCCTTTTCTTCCTCCGCAGCAATGTGATTTATCGCTTCGCGGGCATTGACACACTCAGCCTCGTACTTCGATTGATTACGGTTCTCACCGCAGTGGACCATGGTTGCCTCGAGCAGAATGCGGTTGTCGAGAAAATCGTCCACCGACCTCGGTGGCGCCTCCTCAGCACAGCCGGCCAGCAAGCAAATAATGCCGCCAGCAATTACCAGACGTATTGTAGTCATTGACTTTCAGCCTGCCCTTGATTCCTGCTGCCCAAGTGTCGGGGTATGGGCCGAATACTAACATCGGCATTTTGCCATAAAGTAGAAACAGTTCGCAGATGTCGCAAAAGGGGGACAGTGCCATTTTAAGCCAATGTTATAGTGGCTCGGCACTGAGCACGGAGACTGCGCGACGGTGTCAGAATCAAATCAGTTTTCCTTACTCGCGCAGCGACGCTTTGCGCCATTCTTCGTCACGCAATTCCTCGGCGCCCTGAACGACAACATCCTTCGCAACGGTCTCGTAATACTCATCACCTTTCAGGGTGTGCGCATTGCCGGCATGGATGCCGGCAAGCTCGCCAACGTCGCAGGCGCATTATTCATTCTTCCTTTCTTCCTGTTTTCAGCGACAGCCGGCCAGCTCGCCGACAAGTACGAAAAGTCGCGCCTGATGCGAGGCATCAAATTACTGGAAATCTTTCTCATGGTGCTCGCGGCTTTCACGTTCGTAACTGAAAACTACACGGTGCTGCTGGCCGTACTATTTATGATGGGCTGTCAATCGACGCTTTTCGGCCCGGTGAAGTACGCGTACCTGCCACAGCAACTCGCCACAGAAGAGCTTGTCGGCGGCAACGCGCTCGTTGAATCCGGCACCTACATGGCCATCATCTTCGGACTCATCGTCGGAGGCATTACTGCCGATCTCGGCAATCAATATGTACTTGCATCGTGTCTCGTTAGCGTCGCGTTGTTCGGTTATCTGGCCAGCCGACAGGTTCCGGCGACACGGGCCGTCGACCCCGAACTCGTGATCAACTGGAATGCCTGGACAGAAACCTGGCGCATCGTCGGTTTTGCCAGAGAGAAGCGCAGTGTTTTCCTGTCCATCCTCGGCATTTCCTGGTTCTGGTTTTTCGGCTCGGCGATGACCATTCAGTTGCCCGCTTATACGCTCGACATTCTCAACGGAAACGAAGCGGTCACAACCGGGTTGTTGGTCGCGTTTGCAGTGGGTGTGGGCGTCGGGTCGCTGCTTTGCGAGCGCATGTCCGGGCATCGCATCGAACTCGGGCTCGTGCCATTCGGTTCGATCGGTCTTAGCGTTTTTGCGATCGATTTGTATTTCGCGCAGCCCACCATGCATGTCGCCGCGGTCGATTCCATCGGGGATTTTATCGTACGGCCGGGAAGCTGGCGGATTCTGATGGACCTGACCCTACTAGGCGCATTCGGCGGCTTCTATAGTGTGCCGCTATATGCATTGATTCAGCATCGAACAGATAGACAGCACCTGTCACGGGTCATCGCTGCTAACAACATCATTAATGCGCTCTTCATGGTCGCGGCAGCCGCGCTTGCATTCGGTGTGCTGGCGTCAGGCCTGACGATCCCGCAGTTTTATCTGATCCTTGCTCTGCTCAACGTAATTGTTGCCATTTACATCTTTACCTTGCTACCCGAATTCCTGATGCGTTTTCTGGTCTGGATTCTGGTCAGTATTCTATACAGGGTGCGCCCAAGTGGCCTGG
Source organism: uncultured Woeseiaceae bacterium (assembly GCA_964386685.1). Lineage (GTDB taxonomy): Bacteria > Pseudomonadota > Gammaproteobacteria > Steroidobacterales > Woeseiaceae > JACZWL01. The sequence goes on from CAYLSX010000092.1 coordinate 2,987, forward strand.
AGAATATTCCTGTCAAAGGCCCGGCAGTCCTCGTCTGTAATCACGTCAGCTTCGTCGATGCCTTGCTGGTCGGCGGCTCCATCCGTCGACCCATACGCTTCGTTATGTACTACAAGATTTTTCAGATTCCCTTTTTGCGTTTTATTTTCAAAACTGCGAAAGCAATTCCAATCGCTTCGGCAAAGGAAAACGTGGACTTGTTAAAGAATGCTTTCGAACAAATCGACGAGGAGCTTGCCGCAGGCCACGTCGTCTGTATCTTCCCTGAAGGTGGTATTACGAGGGACGGCGAAATTCAGCGCTTCCGCTCCGGCATTGAGAGAATAATCGAGCGGCGCCCGGTGCCTGTCATACCGATAGCACTTTGCGGCATATGGGGTAGCTGGTTTAGCCGACAAAGCGGAGGCGGGCTTCGCAAGATCCCCGGCCGGCTCTGGGCCAAGGTGACCGTGCGCATTGGCGAAGCGGTGGCAGGCAAAGACGTTACCGCAGAGGGAATGGAGTTACTCGTTCGCACCCTTCGGGGCAATCAGCGCTAGATCCAGGCCCAGTTTCGTGCGCCATTCGTCCAGTAACTTATCCTTGTTTCCGAACAGTGCCGGACCGTCTGTATGACTGAATCGCAGTTCGGCCACTTCCGGGAAGCCGGCATCGCGAGTCAGTAGCATGACGCGATCCCCGAACGGATCGCCGTCACCTCCCGGCATTCGTTGATCGAATACGATCGTCGAACCGGCCAGGGCTTTCGGCGCACGAATAGCATCCAGCCATATTATTCCACTCGGCGAAACACCTGCCCGGTGTATCCATCGGCCGGTGCGGAACAGAGCGCGCGAGTCGCTCGGGCTGAAAAGAACGTCGCTGACAGCATCGGGGAAAGTCAGTGTCGAGGTGCCGATGTCGCCGCTTTCGATATCGAGTAACTGAGCGACATTTTGCGTATCCACAATCACCAACCATCGTCCGTTCGGCGCAATCGCGAGCTTGCGAACCGCTGAGGAGCCCTGCCAGACGTTTCTGAGATGCCAGGCTCCAGCCCTGTCGCTCGTAAGGCTTCGCAAGGTGCCACTCTCGCCACCTACAAAGATACGGTCGTCGAACGCAAATACGAGTCCGACGTGAATTTCTCCCAGCTCAATGTCTCCGAGCACCGCACCGTTTTCCGAGTCAATGACCCATAGCCGCTGCCCGCCAAGGACTGCGACACGAGTTCCGGCTGGGGAAAAAGTAATCTGATCGATGTCGCTTGCCAGTGTTCGCACATGAAACGGGCGCGGCAAGCCGCTACCTGTGTCCCAGATGCGAATTTCACGATCGAGTCCCGCGCTGGCAACGAGCGCACCGTCCTGGCTGAACGCGAGCCCCACGATGGCGCCGCGGTGTCCGAGGAAACTCAACTCATCGCTGGCAGCGGCCAGCTGAGCCGCGTCAGCGTCAACTTGCAGGATATGCACATGCCCCCCACTGTCACCGATTGCGAGATGGTTACCGCCGGGAGATATCGCTGTGATCGAATCGCCCGATTCACGCCATAGTCGATGACCGATCGACGATTGCGTTACCAGACTGTCGTCCGTCGTCACCGGTGCCGCCCACAATCGAACATTTGCGTTGTTGTCCGCCGTTACGATGTGTTGCTCGTCGGTGCTGAACGCCAGCATGGTTATTTGGCTGCGGGGATTTCCGGAAGCAATTGGCGAGCCGGACATTGCGCCGTCGCTACTTCGGTACACCTGGAATCCCTGACGAGTGCTTCCCGCCAGGACTTTGTCGCCGGATGGTGAAAACGACATCTGCCAGTCATCAGTGCCACGTTCGTAAATCAGCGGCGCCTCCGGCTGCTCGACGCGCCAGAGCGATATACCCTGATCGCCATGAACCACACTGAGGACTTCGCCGCCGACGGCAAGGGAAATTTCGCTGGGTTGAGCCCAAAAATCCAGCTGCGAAACAAGGCTGCCGTCGCTGAACTCCCAGACTCTGACCGTCCGATCATAATCGGCAATTGCCAGGCGCTTGCCACTCGTGTCGATAGCTACCTGGGCTGGCGCCCCGGCGATGCTCAACCGGGACTTCATTTCTCTCGACTCGAGCGACCAGAGTTCAAATTCGGTATCGGCGTCGCTGCGGCGCCGCACCAGCAGACTATTGCCGGTTACGACGAGCTCGACACTCGAGGGCCCGATTGCCAGTTTCCCCTGCAGCTTGCCGCTGCCGGTGTTCCACAGACTCACTGTATCCTGAGCAACAGTCACCAGCAGCTGCGCATTTTCGTTAAGCCCGAGAATGCGTTCGTTCGCTGGCACGGGCAGGGTCCGAGCAGGCTGCGCGAATGCAAGGTCCCACAGCCGTGCACTGTCGCTCTGCATCGCACGAGCTACCGCGTAGCGTCCGTCCGGACTGAACCAAAGATCATTTGATTCGCGCGCGACGGGATCCGGTATATCCAGCCCCCGCTCGAAGTTTTCGACAACGACCTGAGAATTGAGGCTGAGATTCCAGGCTATCAGGTGGCCCGTTACACCGGTATTCTCGTCTCTTACGCTCAGGCTCCAGGTACCGTTAATAGCCTCGCCATTAAGTGCCGAGAGTTCCGTGCGGCCAAAGCGAATGACATCGTTGGCGGCGGACTGTGCCTGGCTGAAGGTCAGTTCTACCGTTCTTCCCGAGGGTGCAATCAGTTTTACGCGGAGATCGTCAAGTCGCGAATGACTGACATTGATCGTCAGCCCGACCCGATTGACGCTGCCTTCTCTGTCGACCTGTACACGCCGCACCAGCGGCGTTACCTCGAGTGCCGACACCGTCCAGGGGTCTCGTGCCGTAAGCACCTGATTGCCAATTGACCATTGCCGAATCTGGGCGTCCTTGGCGTACGTCAGCAACAATTGCTCGGGACTAAACACGAAGCGGTCGGCATTCTGACCGCTCAGGGTCGTAATCAGCTGGCCGTAATCATCACTGACAAGCGTGGCTGCACGCCGCCGGCGAACCGGCGTCGAGACGACGAGTGCCTCCAGAGACGCGAGCAATGCCTCGTCGCGATTTTCGGCCCGAAGCGCTTTCGCGACCTGCTTGTCCCAAAAGCCGGCAAGGAGATTTTCGGCGAATCCATCGGCTAATGGCAAACCTTGTGCCAGTTGATCGATTTCAGTGATTGCTTCGCGGTCATCTGCCAGCAAAGCCCTGTTCTGCAGAAATATCCGCATGAGCCGATCGGCAGCGGTGCCATGCCCCGGAAAAGAACGCAGATTCCGGTATGCGTCGGCCGCCACATCGATCTCGGCTGTCGGCGAGGACAGCACACGCACGTAAGCGCGCGGCAATATCTGCGTATACCAGAAGGGAATTGCGAAGAACGCCAGGATCACGCCGACGGCGATCGCCGGGCCACGCCAATGCAGCGGCAGGTTCTCATTCGCCCAGCGCGCCGTAAACACACTCTCGTACAAACGATTACGAATCGTCAGCGTGCCGTCGTCGCCGGGAACGATCAGGCCGACGGCGACCAGTCGACGCTGCAGAGGCGAACCAAGGTCTGCCTCGGTCGTAACGCCCTTGCGTATTTTTCCATAAAGGTTGAGCAATGCGTCACAGTGTTTCTTGTCTGTCGTGACGACACGATGTATGTGACTCATGTGCGGCTCGCTGCGAATAGCCGCGCGACCCGCGAGCTGGTGCATGGCGATGCGATCCACATGCACTTCGATATTTCCTGACACGCTTTCGCGTGCGACCGAGCGGGCGAGTTTCTGACTAAGGTATGGTTGCCCGCCGGTCCAGTAATAAATTCTGTCCAATGCGGCTTTTGAGTCCGCTTCCGACAAGTTCAATTCGTTCACAAAAAGGTTGAGATCGTCGCGCGTAAAATCGCTGAGATGAATCGGTCGGGTGACCGCAAATGGCGAAAGTTTTGCATCTTCAACGAGACTCGCCGGATCGCACTCTCCGATCAATACAAAGCTGAGTCGCGCAAAGTCGGGCTCCGTTATGCGCGCGTTATGTGCGGCGCGTATGCTGGCAAGCAGCTGGCCCGCGAATGGAAGATCCCCGATGCACTGGATCTCGTCGATGAATACGACGACGCGGCCGGAAATGTTGTGCAGGATGATCTCGACGTAAAACTCGACCAGCCGTTGACGGTTGCTGAGAAATGACTTGTCTTGCCACCAGGCCTGCAAGTCGATTTTTAGCCGAAGCTGGCGAAGCAAGCGATAGGCGATGCTGTAATACCAGCGGCCAGCATCGGCGCCGCCGTCTCGTTCGCTAATTTGCGCGAGATCAATAATCGCAACTTTGATCTCGTTGTTTTGCAGCCTCGCGGATGTCGCAGCAATGAGGCTGGTCTTGCCCGTGCGGTCCGGCGCAATAACGTGTGCGTAACCGCCGGATACCAGAGTTTCGAATAGCGCGTCATCGGCAGGTCGGCGAACGTATCCCGGCCTGACTGCATGCAAGGGTGTGCTGACGCTGAAGAATTCACCGGTTTCGTCAGCCGATCCTGTTAAATATTTTCCAGATTTCTCCGACATCGCGTACGCCGTCGTGTGCCCGAGCTAATCATGTATTCTCTGCAATTTACGCCGCTATGGCCACCGAATAAGGCAAATCCGGAAACTTTCAGGATGACCGAACCCGTCGATAAGCTATTGAAAAAAGACGTATTTGGTGAGGTATCGTTACGCTACTCCGGAGATGGTCCGCATATCGTTCGCGATGCTCGTGCGGCCCGCCCCTGGGCGAAATGGCTCGCACGCTGGCTTCTCAAGCGTGAGGCCCACGCACTTGCTGCAATCGGCAACCTCGTCGGGGTGCCCGAGCTTTTGCAGGTCGACAGAGATATCTTGCGGCGAAGCTGGATCGCCGGCGGGCCGATGCACAAGTCCCGCCCGACCGATATCCGCTACTTTCGCGCCGCGGCGAAGATTCTGCGCAAACTGCACCGTGCCGGTGTGGCTCACAACGATTTGGCCAAGGAGCCGAACTGGCTGGTCAGGGAAGACGGCGGCCCCGGCATCGTCGATTTTCAAATGGCCTGCCACTGTCCCGGACGCGGAAGTCTGTTCCGCCAGCTGGCAAGAGAAGACTTGCGCCACTTGCTGAAACACAAGCGAACCTATTGCCCGGAGCATCTCACTCGTCGTGAACTTGCAATCCTCGCGAATCCCACTGTCATCTCAAGATCCTGGATGTTGACCGGCAAACCGGTGTATCTTTTTGTGACTCGAATAATACTGGGTTGGGCAGATCGTGAAGGTGCGAGCGACAGGTCTGACACTTAATGGAGGAATGCGTGGAGTATTGCCACAAACATAATCTTGTCGATCCAGCCTCGGCGGGTGTCGAAAGGCGCTTCGGCATTCGTGTGACACTGCCGCCCGGAGATACGTTTCAGAGGCTGTTCGGTGACGATTGGGAGATGCTGCACTGGTACGCCAGCGAAGCCGAGCGAGACACCGCCTATGAGCAGATGGCCAAGCGTCACGGATACTATCGGGGCACGGACAACCCTACCCAGGTTCTGGAGAAACTGGTCCGCTAACGAGGCGGCGTGCCGAGGAACAGATAAAAGCTGGACTCTCC